>NZ_PYIA01000121.1:0-861 GCF_013265645.1 Sphingopyxis sp. BSNA05
CGCGTCCACCGGTTTTGCCGCTGCGCAAAGCGTGAACTCGGACATACTCGATATTGAAGCCATACGGGCGTCCGCCAAAACCTATTCCGCCGAGGCAGAAGCACTGGCGGAAAATGTCCGTTTGCGCAGCGAAGATTTGCGTAGCGACGCCCGTCAGACACAAGACCAGGCGCGGGCTAATCACGAACGATATACGCAAACTGTCGAGCGGAAACATGCAAACAACAAAGAAAACAACATGGATGAAGTCTTCGATTTCGACCGGATGATTTCGGATCATGCAAAAATGGCTCAGGCCAAACTCGGTGACGCACCGCGTTTCATTGCCTTTGCAAGCTTGTCGATGCCGTCGCAGTCTTTGAAAAACTCGTTCGCGACACATCGGCGGCAGGCGGGGTCACGGTGCTGCGTGGTTTCCCCGGTGGCAGCGCCAAACAGCTGACAAAAATGCTGACCGCTATGGCCTCGGACGGCGAGCAATTATCCGCGCTCGGTATTGATCCCAGACTATTCCGGGCGTTTGATATCAAGGCTGCGCCCAGTTTCGTAATGGCCTCATCCGATTTTACGCTCTGCGATGGTTTCAATTGCACAGGCGCTGTCCCGCCCCATGACCGGATGACGGGCAATGTCAGCGTAGAATATGCGCTCGAAACATTTGCGGGCGGCGCTGGTCCCGGATCGCGTCTCGCCGCGCTGCACCTTGCCCGCCTGAAGAAGGAGCGCTGAGTGATGAAGTTTCTTAAATGCCTTGCCCTCGTTGTCACGGTCATCAGTTTCTCCGCCGGATCACCACTGGCGGCACAGGACCGCGAGGCGGCCAGGAAAGAAGGCAAAGCTTTTGCCAATCAACAACAGGGA
>NZ_PYIA01000122.1:0-3576 GCF_013265645.1 Sphingopyxis sp. BSNA05
GGCGGCGACGTGGTTCTGGATGTTTGCATTGATCATTTTGAAGTTCCTTTTGGTTTAAACTGGGGCTTCGCAAATTGTTTCACGAAGATGTCCATAGCTTTGCACAGGCCGTGCCAGTTCTGGAAAATCTATATAAATCAAAGGGATGGTGGAATATCGCCCTAGGCGCTAGATGAACGGAAGCTGAATATTGGGGAAAAATCCCAATATTTGGTATTTCAGTTATCGGGCGCAACGGGCGGGCGCGCAGTGGCGCGCCGGTGCCGCCGGTCGCAAGGGGGAGCCGGGTTCGCTGCGCCGGCCCCGGGCGTGGGGCCAGCTCTTAGGTCCAGGCTGGGGGGATCAGGGGAGGCGGATCAATATTGCGCGGTGCCGCCATCGACGCTCAGCGTTCCGCCGGTGATGCCCGCGCCGGCCTCGGACGCCAGCAGGACGGCCATCGCAGCGACCTCCTCGACCTTGCCGGGGCGTTTGAGGGCGCTCTCCTGGGAGAACATGTCGATCATCTCGTCAAAGGTCATGCCGAGGCCCTTTGCTGTCTCCGGGCCACCCTGCATGATCAAGTCGGTCAGGATCAGGCCGGGGCAGATCGCGTTGACCGTGACACCCGAAGTGCCAACTTCCTGGGCCACCGCCTTGGTCATTCCGTTGATGCCGTGCTTGGCGATTGTATAGGGGGCGAAGGTCGGCTTGCCCATCTTGCCTTCGGTCGAGCTGATGTTGATGATCCGGCCCCATTTCTGCGCGATCATCGGTTTGAGCGCCCGGCGGGTCGCCCAGAATGTGGAATAGATGTTCCATTTCATAGCCATATCAAAGGCTTCGTCGGTCAGATCGACCAAAGGCGCCAGATCCCCCGCGCCGCCCGAATTATTTACAAGGATGTCAATAGCACCGAAATGCGCGGCGGTCTGGTCAACAAAAGCCTCAACCTGACTCTGCTCCATCACATCCCCGGCAACAAAAATCGCCCGATCCCCAACACCCAGTTCCGCGACAACTTCCGCACCTTTTTCCGGATTCCGCGCAAAAAGTGCAACATTCGCCCCCTCCGCCAGAAACGCCTCGGCAATCCCGCGACCAATACCCGCCGTGCCGCCCGTAATCGCTGCTGTCTTGCCCTTCAATTTCATCGCTCTTCCTCTTTTCAATGTCGGTCGATTGCTATCGGACGGTGTGACAATCGACAATGGATTAAAACGCTAGTCCGACCATTCCCGTTCATTCCGTTCAGATAAAGCGATCCAAACATGAACCTTCGATAACGTCAGCATTCAGCAACCGGTCAACGGCACGCCGCTAGAAGCAATTTTGTCAGCAGCAATCGATTCGGGTTCCGGAAGAGCCCTTTTGGAGTGAAGAATATGATCAACAAGATTATCGGAAGCCTAGCAATTTCAACCGCAGCCATTGCCACTATGGCCGCTGCATCGCCAGCCGAAGCGCGGGGTGGCTATTATAACGGTGGCTATTACGAGCAGGTCCGCAGCGACGGCTATCGCGAATATCGGCGGGGAGACTATTATCGGGACAATCGCTACCGTGACCGTCGCGATTACCGTGACCAGCGCCGCTACCGGGACAACAGATATTCCAGCAACCGGCGCTATCGCGGCTGTGACCGCGGCACCGGTGGCACGATTATCGGAGCGATCGCGGGTGGATTGCTCGGGAACGAACTCGCCGGACGAGGTGACAAGACCGAAGGCACCATCATTGGCGGTGCAGTAGGCGCTTTGGCCGGACGTGCGATCGACGGCAACTGCTGAAGGCCTTGCGGTCCAATTTTTGAGTTAAACCCTGCGCTATGACGCGCAATGGCTTAAATTCCCTCGGGTTGCGTATTGGGGGACAGGGGGTCGGTGCTGTTTTATAGCCCGGCCCCGATTTTTCTATCACTTGGCAAGCAAGGGCGGAACCGGTCCGATCCAGTCGGCAATATCCGGCTCGTCCGTGACGAAATAAGGCTTGCCCTTGCTGTTGAGGTAGAAACGTTGCATTTCACTGCGTGTGAAGGGACGGGAGCCGAGCCGTCCGAAGACCGCCATCTGTCCGCCCGTCTCGTCCACCGCGCGATCGCGGTCCAGCCCCTTGGACAAGGCCAGTGCCGGTTTCGGAGTGCGGGCAAAGGCTATAAGCTCAGGCTTGGGTGCGGGCGAGAATCCATAATAGTTTTTCTGGCTGTCAGGCGTGGTCAGCTGGATCACCTTCAGGCCGTTGCGACCATCGGCGACATAGGCAAACAGGGTGGCATTGGTCGACCCGACAATCACATCCTCTGCATCATTCATTGTGCCGCCGAAAGTCTCTTTCAGATAGACGGTAGGTGCTTCCGGCCGAGTGATATTGGCAATCACCAGACCTTCGTCCTTGGCGGCGATATAGGCGTAGGTGCGGGCGAGGTAGAGACGGCGCGCGTTGCGCAGCGGGATCGTCCCTGACGGCACCGCAACGGGCCTCTCCATATCAGTGACATTGAACAGTTTCACGCCGTTGGCATCGGTTACCCAGAGATAGCGGAATTGCAGCGCCGAGGCTCTGGCATCGTTCATCGGAATGGTGATGACGTGGCGCGGTTTCAGCGGATCATCCAGATCGATCAGCGTTAATCCTGCCGTCGTGGTGATATAGGCATAGTGCCCGGCCAAGGTAATATGCTGGGCTCCGTCAAGCACCCCGCCTTCGTTCCAGGTCAGGCTGCGCTTGAAAAATTATTGCGGAATTCGCCGTCGGCCAATGTGTTGATATTGACGAGGATCAGGCCTTCTTCGCTGTCGGTGATTACTGCATAATCATAGATCGGATGGAATGCTTGTTCCTCGTTAATTTCGCGCAATTCCTTGGTGTTGCGGGTGGGCGCAATCGGCTGGTTGGTGGCGAGCGCCATACAGGTCGCGTTTTTGGTATCAACATGGGTATCGTGGCCAAGCGAAGAGAAGGGCGCCTTGACGATGCGCTCGGAGAATCCCTTGTTGCCGATCGAGGCTACGTCATAGGCGCGGAAACCGCCTTTGCCTTCGGCGACAAACATATATTCTCCGCGCAATTGTAGACAGCGAACGGCATCGCTCGTGCCCTGAATGACATTTTTAAACTCTTCGAGCGCCTTTGTTTCGCCGGACAGATTTTTGTCGAGCCGCTCGCCGCGGACCCAGTCGATCAGTTCCCGATCATTGTCCTCGACATGCATCCGCCAGTAATCTGGATAGGCATATTTCTGCAGATAGGAGCCGATCACCGCCTGCGGTTCATCCCATTCGGTAACCCGGACCGCTTCAAACCCTTTCTCAAGACCGACCCATGCGTGGAGGCCGATGAAATTGACGAAATTCGTACCCTGCAGCAGCGTTTGCGCCATGATCGCATTATTGTCATTGGCTTCGCTAACGTGACAGTCAGAGCATTGTTTGGTCTCGGTCTTGCGCACGGTGTGCGGGAAATGCGGCGCGAAAGCTTGCGAGGAGAAACCGATTCCGGAAATCGGGGGCTGCTGGACGTAGATGCGTTCGCGATTGATGTTGGTCGAGGACAGGATCAGGGCCGACGTGGAGCGGACCGGAGCGATGACATTGCCCT
>NZ_PYIA01000123.1:0-37020 GCF_013265645.1 Sphingopyxis sp. BSNA05
CCCCGCCCTTGAAGGCGAGGGCAATATTTTCCCAGAATGTCATATATTTTCTCCAGTGCCCCTGCGCAGGCAGGGGCCCATCTCCTGAATTTGATTAACTTCGCTCGGGAATAGGTGAGCGCTCCAACCAACTCTTGGCGCAAACCTGCACCATTGCGGATGCCGAAGCTTCCCGAGATGGCCCCCTGCCTTCGCAGGGGCACATCACCGCACCCTCGGCTCTCGCCTTTTCCCGAGCATCAATTCCGTCAAAGCCCAGACCAGAGCATCCGCCCGGTCCGGCGAACGGCCTGGGCCTTCATAGCCGCCGCCGACCAGCAGGCCGCACATCTCGTCTTCGAGCTCTGGAAACGCGCCGGCATGATGCACCCGCCCATTTTCATAAAGCGCGGCCACCGGTTCCGCCCTTGCAACCTTGCCGCGCGAGGCGTGGACCAGTTTCACCGGCAGCGAAATCTTCACCGCCTGCAGTACGGATTTGACCATCGCCCCGCCCTGATTGGCTTCGGCAATGACACGGTCGGCATCGAAACGGTCCGCCGCATCCGCCACCTTGCGCGCCCATGTTTCGGGACTGACCCTTTCCACGCTGCAGTCGGCCAGCACATAGGCTTTGCCGTCTGCGCCGAGTCCCGCGACAATAATCCCGCAGGCGTCGCCATTTTTCGAGGCCGGCGGATCAACGCCGATGACGATGCGGGCAAAACCAGTCTCCCGTTCGTCTCGAGCGCAGTCGAGAGACCGGTTCGCGCTATCCAATGTGTCTCGACTTCGCTCGACACGAACGGCGTTGCTAGAAACCCGACATCCCTCAATCATCGCCCTTGTCCACAGCGCGCCCTCGACATCCTCGATCAGCTCGCCATCCAGTTCCTGCCGCCCCAGCCTCGTGCCACCATAATCCGCCGTCATCGCGGTGAGAAAAGCCACCGGCAGATGCAGATCATTATCCAGCGTCCGGCCCTTACTGACAGCAATGTCCCCGCTCACCAGCGCCCGCACCAAAGCCACCGGACGCGGCGTTGTGGTCGCCACCAGTTGCGGCCGGAAGCCGAGGCGCAAACCCATTTTCAGATTGTCCCAGGCCGCTTCCGCCTGCCCGGCATTGTTCATCCATTTGGCAATCTCGTCGCACCAGCCGTGGCTGTGCTGCGGCCCGCGCAATCCCTCCGGTTCGGCGGCAGAATAGAGATGCGCCTGCGCGCCATTGTCCCAGGTCAGCCGCTTCAGCGACGGTTCCCAAGCCGGGCGCTGATCAGGCGGCGCGATCGACAATAATCCGCTTTCCCCTTCGACCATCACCGAACGGGTTTCGGCATAATTGGCCCCGACCAGCGCAAACCGAGCGCTGCCATCGCCCTCGGCGATGCTCCGCACCCATTCCGCTCCGGCCCGGGTCTTGCCGAAACCGCGCCCCGCCATGATCAGCCAGACCGACCAGTCACCTTCGGGCGGCCGCTGTCCTGGCCGCGCCCAGAAATCCCAGCGGTACAGAAATTCCTGCTGCTCTTGCGTACTCAAAGAGGAGAAAAACGCATTGCGTTCCCGCGCCGTCAATTGGGCAAATAGCTCCGCCTCGGAGATATCATTCATCATTGTCGGACGTCGCCGGCTTTCCCTCTCCTTCGGCCAGCGCCCGCCGGCGCAGCAGCTTCATCCGCATATCCCCCAGCTTGCGATCAAGATCGATACGCACCTGATCCGGGTTGATATCCTCTTCGATCGCCCGGGTCAGCGCCACCATCTGCTTGTGTGCCAGCAGCAGTTTGACCCGATGCCGTCATTATAGTGCCTGACCGTCGCGACCTGCTCTCCGTCGTGAAAAACCGGTTGTTCCACTCCGTTGCGGGCGCGGTTGAGCATATCCATTTCAAGCAGTTCGTAACCGGCGGCTAGCGAACGCATCCATTGCTGGAAAACTCCGGATCCCGCTCACGCCAGCTATATACTGTCGATACAGCAACACCGGCGGCCTTCGCCGAATTCGCCACATGCGAGCTGATCGCGAGCTCTTTCAGAAATTTCAGCTTGCGCCGGTTGTCATAACATCCCCTGACTATTGATCTTGGCATAATATACTCCGTGCCGGATCGACGCGAACCGTCCGGACATAAAAAAGGGCCGCCCGGTCAGAACGGCCCCGCCTGGATTGGCGGAGACGTTCAGAGCCGGTTGGCCCGAATCACAATTTCGCGATGTTCCTGATATGTACCTAAACAGCGTGACGATGTCAAGAATTATTTACCTATTTGGTAAATTATATCCCAAGGTCAAGCTTGGGAATGACCTGCTCACCAATATATTCTGCAGCCATTTCCGCCAGTTCCCGGCCAAGGTGCCAGTCCAGGATCTGCATATCAGCTATGATCGGCGGATTGACCAATATGTCCTGTTCGCCGAGCATTTCCTTTGACGCCATCCGGCTGGCCACCACCATCGAACGCGACATGATCTCGACAATCGACGGAAATTGCACCGTCTGCTTTCGGCGCAGGATCACATCGCGCAGCAGGCTCCAGCGCCCGCGGATATCGTCATAATGCGCCTCGGTCCGCCAGACCTCGTTCGGATCGCCCAGCGACACCACCATATTCGGGCCGGCCTTCAGCCCGTGCATGATCCTGACCGGCACATTGTCGAGCACCCCGCCATCGACCAGGATATTGCCCTCGCCATCGATGAACGGCGGCAATATGGTCGGCAGCGAGCCCGAGGCCCGCACGCATTCCCATAATGGTCCGCGCCGGTGGATATGCAGGCCGTTGGTCGACAGGTTGGTCGAGACGCCAAAGAAGTTGATCGGCTGGTCGGCAATATCCTTCGTGCCGTACCGGGTCCGCAATTCGCTGTCGAACACCGTCGGATCGAGCAGCGAGTAGATCGGCAGGGTGAGGCGTTTCATGGCTTTGGCGTGGATGAACATCGCCTCCATCTGGTCGAGCGTCTCGTCCACCGACATGCCGCGCGCGATCGCGCCGCCCATCGCCGCCCCGGCGCTGGCACCGCCGATAAAGTCGATCGGGATGGCCGCCTGCCGCAAGGCCTTGATCACGCCGAGATGGGCGCAGCCCAGCGCCCCGCCACCGGCCAGCACCACGCCGATGGCCCGACCGGTCAGGAAGCGGGCGACCTTGGCAAAATCCGCATCATGGTCGAGCGCGACATGATGGTGCAGCTTTGGCGCGCGCGGATCGATCCAGTCGCCGCTGTGGCTGATCGTTTTGCCGGCGTTCGAGCGGAGCAACAGCAAGGTGCGCTGCGGCTCGGCAATCCAGTCCATCGCCGCTTTTTCCATCGCATTAGCTTCGGGATCCGCCTGTCCGGGCCGCGCCACCATCACCAGCGCATCGGCGTTGCGGCAGACCATCTGCCCCCAGTCCTCCGGCCCGCTGCCGTCGATCAGGACATAGGCGCTTTTGGCTTCCTGCTCGGCCAGCCAGGATTGATATTCATGGGCATCCGCGGCCTCGCTCGTCGCCCGGTCGATCGGCACCACCGGCGTGCCTGGCCGGACCACCGCTTCGAAAGCCTCTGCCATCCGCGCCAGAAAGCCGTCGGGCAGCTGACTGGTCCCGGCGGGCAGCATGGCGATCACCCGCGGATTTTTCGCGGTTATCGACGCGGTCCGCGCCGTCGCTACCGCCAGTCGCTCGGAAACCAGCTTCAGCATGGCGGCATATAATTCGGGATGCTCTCGGGCAATGTCGTCAAAGGCCCGGCGCGAGACTTCCAGCACCCGGGAATCGCGCGTGGCAATGACATCGGCGGTGCGTGTCCCACCGGCGAAAAAGGCCAGCTCGCCAACCGCTTCGCCGGTTTCGATATGGGCAACGATCCGGGTCTTGTTGACCACAACCCGGAACCGGCCGGATTCAACAAAATAGAGCGCGTCGGCGGCGTCCCCCTGCCGGACCAGAGCTTCTCCGCCGGCGATCCGTTTCATCACCGAGACCGATTGCAGCGCGTTCAGGGCTTCCGGTGTCACATGCTGAAACAGCACATGGCTTCCCAAATCCGGCAGTCCTGTTGGTTCAGCCACGCTTTGCCCTCCATCGGTGCGACCCGATCGGGACCGTTATCCTGCCATATTGCCCGACAATCAAGTCATCTTGACCCTAGGCCAGATGGCACATCAGGCCGCGGCTGGGATCGACTTCATTGGCCAGCATCGAGAGATAGGCGGATTGCAGCGCATCGCGCCCTTTCAAATCCTCAATCTGCAAATAGTCGCTGGCGCCCGACACGAAAGCGGAAAATTGCTCGTCGACCCGCTCGCGAAACGCCACCGGTCCGATTTCCTTCATCAGGCTTTCAGCCGCGGTCGGGGCGAAGAAAAGCTCCGGCTTCGGTCCCTGCAATTCTTCACCGCCGCCGCGCGCTGAAATATGGGTCGCGCCGACCAGCGAGCTGAATTTCAACTGGTCCCCCCAGTGGCTGTGAATGGCACCGAGCAGCTTGCTGTTGCCGGCAAAGTCGACCGAGACGGTCGGGGTCGCCGTGTCGGCTTCCGCCAGATTGTCATAGGTAAGGACCGCGTCATAAAGCCCGGATGTCTCGACGAAAGCCTTGTTCCCTGCCGAGGTCAGACCGATACGCCGGATTTCGGGACTGAGGCTGCGGGCGACCATGGCCAGAGCCAGCGAGGTTTTTGACGACGCGCTGGTCATCAGCAGGGCCTTGGCCCCGAACCAGTCGTTCGACCGCATGAAATGCTCGATCAGGAAGCTGGTGGTGAACAAAGGCTGGAAAATCGCCCGTTCCGCTTCATGCGCGCCCGCGTCCGATCCCAGCCGTTGATATTGATTGTAGATGATGGCCAGTCCCTGCCGATGTTCGGCCCCGTCGACGAAGCCGCCGTCCTGCACATTGGCCGGCGTGACCAGCAAATGGCTGGCCATCGGCAGATAGCCGTAGACCCGCTCGCCGACTGCGATATCGGCATTTTCCGAGGCCACGACCTTGGCAAAGCCCCACACCGGGACAATGCCCCATTCGTCATCGCCGGTCGGGAAGAAATTCCAGTAGCCGAAACCGTCGCCGACTACGGCATAGGTGATATTATTGGCCGTCAGAGCGTATTTTTGGACTTCCAGCAATATCTGCCCCTCGGCCAGTGACGGCGCATCGCTTTCCCGCCATTCCGACTGCGCGAGGTCGCTTTTCTTCACCCACAGGCTGTGCATCATTTCATCTCCATGCTGTTTTTCGCTTTCTTTCAGCATAAGCGCTGCCGCCGCAATGGCAAAAGCATTTGCCAAAAAGCCTCCGCCTGCTAATCCTGCCGCACGGGATAGAATATGCGCCAATGCGCGCCATCGGGGAGAAGTTTTGTGAGTACAGCACCTGTTTCAGGTCTCGAAGCGGCGATCGAGCCGATCACCAATGTGTCGGATTTCATCTGGGGCGGCAGCTGGGCCGGGGTGGAAATCCTGCCAATCCCGCCGATGGTGGTGATCCTGCTCGGTGCCGGCATCTATTTCATGATCGGTCTGCGCGGCTATCCGCTGCGCCGTCTGTTCCCCGCGCTGGCAGGCTTGTTCAAGAAATCCGACAACAAGGGCGCTGGCGAAATTTCTCCTTTTGCGGCGCTGTCCACAGCGCTTTCCGGCCAGGTTGGCACCGGCAATCTCGCTGGCGTTGCCACCGCGATCACGCTCGGCGGACCCGGCGCAATTTTCTGGATGTGGGTGACGGCCCTGTTCGGCATGGCGCTGGCCTTTGCCGAAGGCTCTCTGGCCGTGCGCTTCCGTTCGCAGGCCGCCGACGGCACCTATCGCGGTGGCCCGATGACCTATATTTCCATCGGTCTGGGACCGAAATGGACGTGGCTGGCGGTCCTGTTCTGCCTTGGCACGCTGTTTTCCGCGCTGGTCACCGGCAACGGCATCCAGGCCAACAGTCTTGGTGACAGCGCCAATGAACTGTTCGGCATTCCCGAATGGATCGGCGGCGCCGTGGCGGCGGTTGCCGTATTCGCGGTGATCATCGGCGGCATCAAGTCGATCGGCAAGGTCGCCGAAACCATCGTCCCATGGATGGCCGGTGCCTATCTGCTGATGGCAATGGCTGCCCTGCTGATCAACCTGCCCTATCTGCCGGAAACCTTCGGCCGTATCTTCGACGGCGCGTTCAACATCCAGTCGGCCAGCGGCGGCTTCCTCGGCGCAGCGATCATCATGGCGATCCGCGCCGGTGTGGCGCGCGGTCTGTTCTCCAACGAAGCGGGACAGGGTTCGACGCCGATCGCCCATGCGGTCGCGCAGACCAATGATCCGGCCGCACAGGGCCGTTTCGCGATGATGGGTACCTTCATTGATACGGTGGTCATCTGCACGATGACCGCATTGGTGATGCTCACCGTCGCCGGTGACTTTACCTTCACCGACGCCAATGGCGTCACCCAGGCGGTAGAACATGCCTGGCAGTCCGATCTGCAGGGCTTTGCCATGACCTCCGGCGCCTATGCAGCGGCCTTCCCCTATCTGGTCTTCGGTATTCCCGTCGGTACTTTGGTGGTCTCGGTCGCGCTGATCCTGTTTGTGTTCACCACTTTGCTCACCTGGAGCTATTATGGCGAGCGGGCGATCACCTATCTCTATGACCGTCTGCCGGGATCCAGCCTGAAGGGCGAGAAAACCCTGCACATCATCTGGCGGATATTGTGGTGCGTGGTGATCTTCGTCGGGTCCTTCGCACCGCTGCAGCTGGTCTGGCGTCTCGGCGACATTTCCAACGCCGCGATGACCCTGCCCAATATCATCGGCCTGCTGGCCCTGTCCGGCGTCGTCTTCGCCCTGGCCAAAGGCAATCGCGCCGCCGGCACCGACCATGGCCGCGAGACGCCGAAAGAGCTGCTCGAGGAAATCACCGGCGCACCCGGTCACTAGATGGAGTCTTCTTTGCACCTCAAGCGCCGGGCGGGCGCTTCCGCGCCCTTGGCTTTCGCGCCAATAAGGCGCGGCGGACGCCATCTACTTTCTGTAGCGGCCTTGCCTCGCTACGCTCGGTATCATGACCGGAAAACCAAGCGTAGCGAGGCAAGCGCGACCGTGCGCGCGAGCTTATGCGAGGAAAGCCAAGGGCGCGTATGCGCCCGCCCGGCGATTGAGGTCTAAAAAAATGCTCAAGAAACTCTACGAATGGATGCTCGACAAGGCCGCCCACCGGCAGGCCCCGAAATGGCTTGCCGGGATCAGCTTCGCCGAATCCAGCTTCTTCCCGATCCCGCCTGACGTCATGCTGGCCCCCATGTGTCTGGCGAAGCCGGAGCGATCCTGGTGGTATGCTCTGATCTGCACCGTCGCCTCGGTGCTCGGGGCGCTGCTCGGCTATGCGATCGGCTATTTCGTCTTTGAAACCGTCGCATGCCGATTCTCGAATTTTACGGCGTGACCGAGAAATTCGATATTTTGCGCAGAATTTCAACGAACAGGGCTGGATCGTGGTGCTGCTCGCCGGCTTCACGCCGCTGCCGTTCAAGGTGATCACCATCGCCGCCGGCAGCACCGCGATGCCGCTGCATATCCTGGTCGGCGCCGCGATTATCGCCCGTTCGGCACGCTTCTTTCTGGTCGCCGCCCTGCTCCGTTATTTCGGGCCGCCGATGAAAATCTGGATCGACAAGAATTTCGCGCTCGCCACCACAGTGGTCGGCATATTGTTCGTCGGCGGTTTCGCCGCCGTCAGCTGGTTGCTCTGACAAGCAACAATTGCTTTCAGCGGATCAGTATTTTTTCAGTGGCCTAGCCACCGATGATTTTCTAAGGCTGGATGATGAGCACTAGACAGGTTTCAGACAGCAACGATCCTGTGATCGAGAATATCGGCCAGCTGGTCGAACCCATGGCCAAGGGCGAAAAGCCGAAGGACCGCTGGCGGATCGGCACCGAGCACGAGAAATTCGTCTATTCCACCACCGACCATCACGCGCCGAGCTATGAAGAACCCGGCGGCATCAGGGACCTGCTGCTCGCCATGCAGGAATTCGGCTGGAAACCGGTTGAAGAAGGCGGCAAGGTTATCGCCATGTCCGGCAGCGACGGCGCGATCAGCCTCGAACCAGCCGGCCAGTTGGAACTGTCCGGCGCACCGCTGGAAAATCTGCACGAGACCTGCAACGAAACCGGCCGCCATTTGCAGCAGGTCAAAGCCATTGGCGAGAAGACCGGCACCGGCTTTCTCGGCATGGGCATGTGGCCCGACAAGACCCGCGCGGAACTGCCGATCATGCCCAAGGGCCGCTACCAGATCATGCTCGACCATATGCCGCGCGTCGGCAATCTCGGCCTCGACATGATGCTGCGCACCTGTACGATCCAGGTCAATCTCGACTATGCCAGCGAAGCCGATATGGCGCAGAAATTCCGCGTCGGGCTGGCGCTGCAGCCGCTGGCCACCGCATTATTCGCCAATTCGCCCTTCACCGAAGGCAAGCCCAACGGCTACCAGAGCTTCCGCAGCCATATCTGGTCGGACACCGATCCGCACCGCACCGGCATGCTGCCGTTCGTGTTCGAGGAAGGCTTCGGCTACGAACGCTACGCCGAATATATGCTCGATGTGCCGATGTATTTCGTCTTCCGCGACGGCAAATATATTGACGCCGCCGGTCTCAGCTTCCGCGATTTCCTGAAGGGCAATCTTTCGGTCCTGCCGGGCGAGAAACCGACCATGTCCGACTGGAACGACCATCTTTCGACCGCCTTCCCCGAAGTACGCCTGAAAAGCTTCCTCGAGATGCGCGGCGCCGATGGCGGCCCGTGGAACCGTATCTGCGCCCTGCCCGCATTCTGGGTCGGCCTGCTCTACGACCAGACCGCGCTCGACGCTGCCTGGGACAGGATCAAGGGCTGGAGCATGGAAGAACGCGAGGCGCTGCGCAACGGCGTGCCCAAGCTCGGGCTCGATACACCGATTCCCAATGGCCAGACGCTCAAAGACCTGGCCGCTGAAATTCTCGACATATCGTCGGCCGGCCTCACTGCGCGCAACCGCCTCAACACCAGCGGCGACAATGAAAGCGGCTTCCTCGACCCGCTCCGCGAAGTGGTCGCCAAGGGCAAGTCACCGGCAGCGCAATTGCTCGATCGCTATCATGGCGAATGGAATGGCGATGTCAGCCGCATCTATGACGAGATGAGTTTCTGAACACCCTCACTGCGCGTCGCATAGATTTGTGCTCCGCGCTCGACGCGGAGCCCTGAAGGCAAAAAGCGTTCTTTGTAATGCAGAGCTCCGCATCAAGTGCGGAGCACAGGCCCACCCCCGCTCGGTGGCCGACGCACTAGGAACGGCCAGAACTCAGCTCTTCAGTTTCAAAACCCCGAGCAGCCTGCTGGTCAGAAAAGCCGCGCCGATACCCAACAGGATCGCGATCGGCATGATCCACCATCCCATTAACTCCTGCGTACCCGCGGGAACTTCCGATAATGCACCGATGACGACAGAATCGCCCGATTCATTTGCCCAGAAGCCGACCGCTTCCGGGTTGAAGGGTTTGTATAGGCCGATAGCGATCAGGGTCGCCGCCGTGACATAGCCGGCCAGAGCCGTCGCATAACGCAGTCCGCGGGTTGCGCCCCGTTTCACCCGCTGGATCGCCTTGAAGCCAGCGGGTGGCGGCGCCCCCTTCAAAATATGGTCGACATATTGGCTCGCCAGATCGCGCGGCTGGCCGAAGCCTTCCAAAATGGCCGAAGCATCGATCATTTGACCGTTTTCCTCGCGCATTTCCATCACATCATAGATATGGCTCTCGATCTCGCGCAGCACATCATCGGCGTCTTCCTGGTCGAGGCGCGACAGGAAGCGCATCAGCGATTGCAGGTAATCGTGGATCATCTCGCGGTCTGACATATCAGTCTCCTTTCGGGCGGATCGGTCCCGGCCCGGGATTGTTCAATAAGGTTTCAATATCTTCGATGGATTTGCGCCAGCGGATCGTCAGATCGGCCAGCTTCTCCTCACCCTTCATGGTGAGCTTGTAATATTTGCGAGGCCTTGTTTCGCCCTCTTGCTGCCAATGGGCATCGACAAGGCCGTCCCGTTTCAGCCGGTCCAGCAGGGGATATAAAGTCCCTTCGGTTATCGCCGTCGTCTCGAGAGATTGCAGCTGGCCGAGCAGCTCGAGGCCATAAAGCCGCCGCTCTTTCAGTACCGCCAAAATGACCAGCTCCAGCGTTCCCTTGCGGAGCTGGGCATCCCATTTCGACTCAATATGTGCTTGCGTTTCCATCATGGTGCCTTGCTTAACATTGTTACTATGTATTGCAAGGTATAGTTTATGGCAAGGCTAAACCTCTGCAACGGCGAGGGGCATGGCAATGTCAGCCCGATCTACGAAGACATGTGTTTCTGACCACCCGTGTCCCGCGCGTGATCGTGCTCCGCGCTTGACGCGGAGCCCTGGCGACAAGAACCTGTCATATTGTGCCGCGCGTCTCCCGCGGAGTCCCGGGAGGCAAGAGCGCGCGTTGTGAAGCAGAACTCCGCGTCAAGCGCGGAGCACGTCGCTCTTGCCCCCGCTAAAATTCGAACGCTGTCTGCTCACTGTCGTCGGCCGGTTCCACTGTGTTCGCTTCCGCGCCCTCCAGATTGGCCAGCGTCAACCCGAGCAATCGCACGCCATTCTCGACCGGCATGATACTCGCCAGCAAGTCCCGCCCGATGCGCGCAAATTCATTCTTGTCCGCGACATAATGATCCACCGAATGGGACCGCGTCACTTGCCGGAAATCGGCATATTTCGCCTTCAGCGTCACCGTCCGTCCGCGCGCCTCGCATTTTCGATGCTGTTCCAGACGATATCGATGATCGTCTCGAAGGCATCGCGCATATCATCATCGCTGACCAGATCATCGCCATAGGTCCGCTCGCCACCAACCGACTTGCGAATCCGGTTGGATCGCACTTCGCGATGGTCGACACCGCGCGAGGCACGGAACAGATAGCCCGCCGACTTGCCAAAATGCTGACTCAGGAAATCCTGCGACTGCGCGCGCAGATCGGCGCCGGTGTGAATATTCAGCTTCGCCATCCGCTCCGCCGTCTTCGGGCCAACACCATAGAAACGCCGCACCGGCAGCCCGGCGACAAAATCCGCTCCCTGATGCGGCTTGATCACGCAAATGCCGTCGGGCTTGTTCTGGTCCGAGGCGATTTTGGCGATGAACTTGTTATAGCTCACCCCCGCGCTGGCGGTGAGACCGGTCTGCTTTTTGATCTCGGCGCGTATCATCTCGGCGATTCTTGTCGCATTGCCGATCCCCATCTTGTCCTCTGTCACATCGATATAGGCTTCATCGAGCGACAGCGGCTCGACCAGATCGCTGTGCATCCGGAATATCGCGCGGATTTGCTGAGACACCTCGCGATAGACTTCGAAGCGATGCTTGACGAAAATCAGATCGGGGCAGCGCCGTTTGGCGGTGACCGATGCCATGGCCGAGCGCACACCAAATTTGCGCGCTTCATAAGAGGCCGCCGCAACAACACCGCGCTTGGACGAGCCGCCCACCGCCACCGGCTTGCCGCGCAGTTCGGGAAAGTCCCGCTGCTCGACGCTGGCAAAAAGGCATCCATGTCAATATGGATGATCTTGCGCTGGAGCAGGTCTGGAGCGGAGTCGGACATGGCCTAAGTCTAGCGCCTGTTTCGCCGCTTGGGGAGAAGCTACATGTCCTCGTTCAGCGATTTCCGATAGCGTTCGATCAGCGCGTCACTGACATTGGCGCGGATCGTCTCCCCGAAACTCGCGCGCATCCCGCAACTCATGATATCTGCGCTTCGGGATATTTTTCATAATCCGGATGGCCACCTGCAAGTATTTCCAGCCGGTTTCCAAAAATCCGGAAGACCGGATTCGCCGCCCCTTCGGACACCGGAATATACCAGCCGGATGAATTGTCGAGATAGAGATGGGAGGCGTAGATGCTGCACAAATGCGCATTGGCACCCACTGCACTCCCCTTGATCGCATAGAGCCCGTCATCGCCGCGCTCGATCAATATCTCGGTCATAGAGGCACCGATCAGAACCGGTGCAATTTTGCCGAACAGATCCGACCCGGCCATGGCAGCGGGCAAGGGCAGCAGATCGTCGACAAACAACGCCGCCTCGCCGCGATCCAGCCAGTCCTGCTCGCCCAGCAGGCCAAGCAATTGCCCTTTGCGCGTGCTGTAGCTTTCCCGGATGCAATCTCCGGGATATTCCGTTGCACCGCAAAGATTCCGCTGCGTCAGCCAGGTCCGCTGGCTCGTCTTGACGCCGGCATCCTTGGCCTTTGCCCGCTTGTACAGGTCTGCAATCGCCCGATCCGCCGCCCGCAGATCATCGGCAAATTCGCCGCAGATTTCGCGTTCCACCTTGCTGGCCGCCTTGCCGCAGTCGAAGGACGGGTGCGCTTGTACGGTCTCCTGCGCCACATTTCCGGCCAATAGCTGCTTTGCTTCTTCGCTGGTCAGGCTCGCATCATATTCGCCCCCGCGCAGGATCACCGCGCCGTCAAAATCGCTTTTCGCCAGATAGGGCAATTGGCGGGGTCCGATAATCGTCCCGTCGATTCTGGCGCCGGCCAGGTCGACAGCATGCAGACCAAAGCTGTGCAGAGTAGCATCGGTGAAATCCGCACCCCTGGCCGTCATCTTCGCGCCGCCCTGATAGACCGGACAGCCATCCGGCACCGTTATCCCGCAGGCGAAGGTGAAGCCTGACATATCGGCGCCATCGAGATCCCAGCCCTCGACGCTTCCCTCGAACCAGCCACCGTCAAAATGACCATCGGAGAAATCGGCACCCTTTGCTGTGACATTTTTCAGACCGGCGTTGCGGAACAGGACGCCGGACATATGAACGCCGTTCATGTTCGCACCGCTCAGATCGGCCTTGATGAAGCCCGCCCCCGGTGCCAGCGCGCCCGCGAAATTGGTGCCTGACAGATCGCTTTCCTCAAAGCATATGCCGGGCAGCGACATTCCGCTGAAATCCCAGCCGGAAAAACGGCCGCCCCTGATGAAGGTCACATCCGCTATCCGGCGTTCGGTCATATGCGAAAAATCGGCGAGAGATTCTATTCGTTCGCCATCAACCTCTTCCCGTGCGATGTCCGGCTGGCCGTCGCCCCAGATATCGCCCGAGGCAGAAGCGCAGCTGGTCTCGGCAGCCGCGGATTCTGCCTGTGAAGCGGTCGTGCCGGCCAGCATCGCCATAACCAGCACAAGCTTTGGCAACCATGGCTTTGGCATTCCCTTTTCCCCCGTTGGCAGAGCCCGGCAAAGGCTCGGGCTGTTCATTTACACTATAGCCACAACCGCCTGTTCTTGCCATAGGCCACCGGTGCAACGCAAAGCTCTCCCCTTCCCCATAGGTCGCACCGAACTTGTCATCATGATGGCCAGCCTGATGTCGCTGAACGCGCTGGCGATCGATATCATGCTGCCAGCCCTGGGGCTGATCTCCGACGACTTTTCCCTCCCCAGCGTCAATGACCGGCAATGGACGATAACATCCTATATTTACGGCATGGCGATCGGCTCGATCCTGTACGGGTCGCTGGCGGACCGATACGGTCGCAAGCCTGTGCTGCTGGTGACCATCTCCATCTACACTATATTTGCCATATTATGCGCGCTTGCCTGGGATTATCAGTTGCTGCTGATCGGCCGTTTCATCCAGGGGCTGGCCGCCTCGGCTATGGGCGTACTGGCGAACAGCATTATCCGGGACCGGTATGACGGCGACGCCATGGCGCGGTCGATGTCCACCATCATGATGGTGTTCATGATCGTCCCGATCACGGCGCCGCTGGTCGGGCAGATGGTCCTGGATGTTGCGCCCTGGAAGGCAATATTTCTGGTTCTGGCTACCGCGGGCCTGGCGACCTTTCTATGGGTGAGCAGCCGCTTGCCCGAGACCCTGCATCCCGACGACAAGACCCCGATCCGGTTCAAATCTGTCGCCTCGGCCTGGTATAATGTGATCTTCAACCGCAACAGCTTCGGCCATGTCATCGCCAGCGGCCTGATGATGGCCCCGCTGTTCGCCTATATCGCCTCGGCACAGCAGATATTTTTCGACATATTCGATGCCGGCGATATTTTTGCCTTTATTTTCGCCTTGAGCGCCGGCGCGATGTCGATCGCCAGTTTCACCAATTCGCGGATCGTCATGCGCTTTGGCGCACGCCGGGTCTCGCAATCCGCGCTGATCTTTTTCATCTTCGTATCGATCGTCCATTTCATTCTCGCAGAGGCTGACATGCTCAATCTGTGGTCGTTCACAGCGGTACTGGTGCCCTCGATGGCAATGGTCGGTTTCACCGGAGCGAATTTCAGTTCCATCGCGATGCAGCCGTTCGGCAAGACGGCCGGCGTGGCTTCCTCTTTCCAGAATTTTTCCCGCTCCGGCCTGTCGGCAATGATCGGTGCAGCGATCGGGCTGCAATTTGACGGCACGGTCTTGCCGCTCGCCACGGGCTTCATGGTCTGCGGCATCGCGTCGCTGGCCTTTGTGTTCTGGGCCGAAGAGGGCAAATTGTTCCGGCGCGTTCAGATTGGCGTAACCCGGGACAAGCTAGCAAAGCTCGACGATTTATAGAAATATCCCGAAAATCGGAGATATCGCCGGGGAGCTTGATCATGCCTAAACGGAACGCCGGTATGTTAGCGGCAGGACTGGCCTTTGCCGCCCTGACGGTTGCCGCTCCGGTACAGGCCGCGGATTCGATCCAGGGTGAATGGATCACGCAAGACCGCGATGCCATCATCAAGATTTCAAAATGCGGCGCCAGCGTCTGTGGCCGCATCCATAAATATCTGGTGCGGCCGCCAAACGGAGTGAGGCAGAAGGATGTCAACAATCCCGACAAAAGCCTGCGCAGCCGCACCCTGCTCGGCATGGCGATTTTGACCGGGTTCAAACCCGATGGCGATATCTGGCGCGGCAAGGTCTATGATCCGAAATCCGGTAGAACCTATCGTTCGGAAGTCAGCCTGAACTCGGCCAACAGTCTGAAGATGAAAGGCTGTGTCGCGTTTTACTGTCAGGGACAGAACTGGACCCGGGTGAAATGATTGTTTGTTAACCTCAAGCGCCGGGCGGGCGCATCCGCGCCCTTGGCTACGCCCCGGTTCGAAACTGACCACAATTGGGAGAGCCTGACCGACGCGAAGCGGAGGCAAGCGCGACCGCGCGTCGGGCATTAGCCCGCCCTGTCGGAAGCGTGAGCGGAGCGAACTGCCGCGAGACAAAATACATAGGTCCGGGCCCGCGCTTGAGGTCAAAAAACATCCCCTATTCCATCTCCGCGATCCATTCGCTCAGCAGCGCGACGCCTTCGTCGTGGACGATGGAGCGCCCGACTTCCGGCATGGAGATGCCGGGGTCGAGGCTGTTCAGCCGGTAGATCATGATGCTGCCGTCCGGATCGCCCGGCGCGATGTCGAAATCATGGGTGCCGCTGCCCCGGCCCGCGGCGACCGGGCGTTTGTGGATGCCGATACGGACCGGCATGTCTTCCTCATAGGTCAGGAACAGGCCCGAGTTGCTCGCTGAACCGTTGACATTATGGCAATGGGCGCAATTGACGTCGAGATAGCCGCGCGCGCGGTCGTTCAGCGGTGCGCCGGTCTCGCCCCAGAGCGGCACGCGATATTCAACCTTGGGCGTCCGGTCGATCAGTCCTAGCTTCGCAAATTTCTCAAGCTGCCCGTCATGGGTCAGATTGCGCGCCTTGGGGCCTATCGGCGTCACCGCGTCCGACAGGGCGTGGCATTCCTTGCACTGGTTCTTGTTCGGCACCGCATAGCTGGTCGACCGTTCCCGCCCCGACGGGTCGGTAAAGGTCACCGGGATGCGCGCCCCCGCTACTTTCAATTTCGCCTCGGTCTGCGCTTCGTTCCAGACATAAGGCAGCGCCAGCCAGCCGTCGGCGCGGTGCAGCAGCACCCGCGTCTCGAGCAGCATCGGCTTGCCGTCGCGCTCGTAACCGAAGCTTTTGATCAGCGCCGACCCCACCGGGAATTCGAGCAACCCGTCGCCATTCGCATTCGCCTGCTGCCCCTCGGGCACATAGATGAACCGGTATTTCTCCGCATAGTCCGAAAACAGCGGCATGTTCAGCTGATAGGGCACCACCCGCTCGTTCGGCTGCCAGCCGGCGGCATCCTTGAAGAAGCGATAATCCGACAACATCCGCGGCAGGCCGTCGGACAGGATCACCCCGTCGGCCACGCCCGCAGGCTCCCGCGCGCCCGCTGTAAAGGTCAGCGCCAGAACCGCGCACGCAGAAGCCAGCAACCGCATTATTGGATCGCGTCTTCCATCGCCTGCGGCAAGGTGATCGGTTTCAGCTGCCGCCCGTCAAACGGCTCGCTGGCGCCCGGCACCAGCGACGGCTTGGCTTCGGCCAGCGACTGGCCCGGTGCGGTCAGCCCCAGGGACAGGATCGCCACATCATCGCCGACCAGGATATTTTCGCCCGTGCCATCCTCGATAATCGGCGGAATAGCGCCACCAAAGGCGGCTTTCAGCATATCACCCCCGGTAAAAACCGGATTATAGCCGGCCCGGCCATGGTCATTCTCGAACACCCGCACGCCGATTGGCTTGGGGTTATAATTGGGGTCATCCTGCCCCTTGGTATAGGAAACAATCAGGACATTGCCCGTGCCATTTTCGGCGAAACGGTTTTCAAACACCTCAACCTCATAATGGGACATCACCATGACCCCCATGCCGGCGGGCACATCGGCGACGATATTGCCTTCCGGTGCAAAATTCGGAGTGTTGTTGTCGACCACGATATTGTCGAACACGCGGACATTGCGGCCGCCTGTTTCGGGATATTGGGCAGATCAAAGACCAGGATGCCGCCGGTATTGTTGACCGCGACATTATTATAAACGTCCGCGCCGACGCTGTTCTCGATCTCGATGCCGGCGACGTTGAACTTCGCCACGCTGTTGCGGACGATGATATTTTCCGACTGGCCGACGTAAATCCCGGCATCGGAGGAACCAATCGTGATCACGCTGTCGACCAGTATATTGCTGCTTTCCACCGGATAGATGGCATAGGCGCCATTGTCCTTATGCGGGCCACGGGTCCATTCGACCCGCACCTTGTAATAGACGATATTGTCCGCGCCTTTCGACTTGATGCCGTCGCCCTTGCTGTCCTCGATCGCAAAATCGCGCAGCACCACATGATCGGACGTCACCAGCAATCCCTCGCCCGCGCCAAGCTGTCCGGCAAAATTGAGCACCGTCTGGTCCATGCCCGCGCCGCGCACGGTCACATTATCAACATCCAGAGAGAGACCGTCGACCAGATCGAACCGGCCCGCACCCAGTTCCACGACATCGCCAGGCTCGGCTAGAATCAGGGCCTCCTGCAGCCGCTCCTGCGCATCGTCTCCGGCTTCTACATTGATGGTTTTGGCCAGCGTCGGGGCACTCAGGCACAGCGCGGTGGCCACCAATAGACTGCGTATCATATCTCTCTCCTCCAGGAAGCCGAGATAATGCCGCAAAAAGCGGTGATGCCAAGGGCATTGACACCAATGTCAGTAATCAGCGGAAGACGGGACTAGCCCTCGGCGAGAATCCATTCGATCGCCGCGTCGGCGTGGATTTCGGTGCTGTCGTAGATCGGCAGGATATTCGCCTTGGTATCGACGATCAGATCCAGCTCGGTACAGCCCAGCACGATTGCCTCTATCTCCTGCTTGGCAATATTGGTGATATAGGTTTTCATCGTCCGTTCGGAATCGCGCTTGGCCTGGTTGAACATAAGCTCTTCGTAAATGATCCGGTCGATCTCCTCGACCCGCTCCTCGTCCGGCGGCGACAGGGTGATGCCCTTGCCGACCAGCCGCTTGCGGTAGAAGCCCTCGGTCATCACATTGCGCGTACCGATCAGCGTGGCCGACTTGATACCGTCGGCGACCATCCTGTCACCGACACAATCGGCGATATGCAGGATCGGAATACCCACTTCGGGCTGCACCTGGTCATAGATCTTGTGCATCGCGTTGGAACAGATCAGCACCGCGGTGGCGCCGCTATTTTCCAGACGCTTGGCCGACCGGGTCATCAGACCGGCGGCCGCATCCCAGTCATCGTCCGACTGGAGCCGGGCATAATCGCTGAAATTGACGCTTTCGATCAACATATGCGGACTGGCAAAGCCGCCGAGGCGGCTTTGCACGATCCGGTTGATCCGCGTGTAGTAGCTGGCGGTCGACACCCAGCTCATCCCGCCAATCAGGCCAATTTTACGCATTAATGTTACATTCCCTGAAAAATCGAAGTCGGCGTCTAGAGCGCCTTTACGATTTCTTCGCACATTTTCTTCGCGTCGGAAAGTAACATCATGGTCTGGTCCATATAAAAGACCTCGTTGTCGACCCCGGCATAGCCGACGCCGCCCATCGAGCGCTTGACGAAAAAGATCGTCTTGGCTTTCTCGACATCGAACACCGGCATGCCGTAAATCGGCGATCCCTTGTCGGTTTTCGCCGCCGGATTGACCACGTCATTCGCGCCGATAATGAAGGCCACATCGGCCTGGGCAAATTCGCTGTTGATATCTTCCAGCTCGAACACCTCGTCATAGGGGACATTGGCTTCGGCCAGCAGCACGTTCATATGACCAGGCATACGACCGGCAACCGGGTGGATCGCATATTTGACGCTGACGCCTTGTTCTTTCAGCATGTCGCCCATTTCGCGCAGCGCGTGCTGGGCCTGCGCCACGGCCATGCCGTAGCCCGGAATGATGATCACATTCTCGGCCTGTTTCATCATATAGGCGGCGTCCTCGGCCGAACCGCGTTTCCACGGACGGTCGATCTTGGCCGCGCCTTCCGACGGACCGCTGTCAGCACCAAAGCCGCCCGCGATCACGCTGATGAAGCTGCGGTTCATCGCCTTGCACATGATATAGGACAGGATCGCACCGGACGAACCCACGAGCGCGCCGGTAATGATCATCGCGGTATTCCCGAGTGTAAAGCCCATCGCCGCTGCGGCCCAGCCGGAATAGCTGTTCAGCATCGACACAACCACGGGCATATCCGCGCCGCCGATCGGGATGATCAGCAGGAAGCCGATCAGGAAGCTGAGGCCGACGATGGTCCAGAAGATCGCGCCCGTACCAACGGTGGGGGCAATGGCGAAATAAGCGGTCAGACCGATGATTCCGGCAAGTACGCCCAGATTGATGACATGACGCAGCGGCAGCATGATCGGCGCGCCCGACATATTGCCGTTGAGTTTCAGGAAGGCGATAACCGAACCGGAGAATGTAATCGCACCAATGGCGACGCCGAGGCCCAGTTCTACGCGGCTCACGGTCAATATTTCACCCGTCGCATCCAATATGCCAAAGGCACCGGGATTGAGATAGGCAGCGATACCGACCAGCACGGCGGCCATACCGACCAGGCTGTGGAAGGCTGCAACCAGTTGCGGCATATCGGTCATCGCGATCCGGCGGGCGGTCACAAAACCGATGATACCACCAATGGCGATCGCACCGGCAATTTCCGGCAGGCTGGCGATGCTGTGGGTCCACAAGGTCGTGACCACGGCAATCAACATCCCGGCCATGCCGAACCGGTTACCCGTACGGCTCGATTCGGGCGATGACAGGCCGCGCAACGCGAGAATGAAAAGCACACCCGCAATCAGATAGGCCGCTGCAACCCAGGGGTTTACCGGTTCACCGGACGAAGCAAGCGCCGGGGAAGCGGCAAAAATGTCATCCCGGCGAAGGCTGGGATCCAACCCGCTATCGATGCGATACGGCGCCCTTGGTTTAGGCCCCAGCCTGCGCTGGGGCGACGATCAAAAGAAGCACCCATTATTTGCGCTCCTTTTTCTTATACATTGCGAGCATCCGCTCGGTCACGGCAAAGCCGCCAAAAATATTCACACTGGCCAAGACAACGCCAACCAGACCCAGCCATTTGGCGGTCTGCCCGCCATCCGCCTGCGATCCCGCCGCCGCCGCAATCAGCGCGCCCACGATAATCACCGAAGAGATCGCATTGGTCACCGCCATCAGCGGCGTGTGCAAGGCCGGAGTCACCGACCAGACAACATAATAGCCGACAAAACAGGCCATCACGAAAATTGAAAGAATTGAGATAAAATCCATTGCTAACCCCCTAGTTCGCCAGAAGGCGCTCGTTCACGACCTTGCCATCCTTGGTAAGCCGTATGCCAATTGTTACCTCATCATCATCGGGCAGAACCGGGCGCCGGCCTCTTCATCCCAATAAGCGCTGAGGAAATTATAGAGATTGCGGGAAAACAGCGCCGAGCTGTCGGCGGCCATCATCGCCGGAATATTCTGCGCACCGACAATCTTCACGCCGTGCTTCTCGACGACCTTGCCGGCAACAGCGCCTTCGACATTGCCGCCCTGCTCGGCCGCCAGATCGACGATCACGCTGCCGTTGCGCATCGTCGCAATCTGCGCGTCGGAAATCAGGCGCGGTGCGGCGCGGCCCGGGATCAATGCGGTTGTAATCACAATATCCTGCTTGGCGATATGGCTGGACACCAGTTCGGCTTGCGCCTTCTGATATTCCTCGCTCATTTCGGTGGCATAGCCGCCCGAGCCTTCGCCCTCGATGCCTTCGACCGATTCGACAAAAATCGGTTTCGCGCCGAGCGACTGGATCTGTTCCTTGGTGGCGCTGCGCACGTCGGTCGCGCTGACCTGTGCGCCCAGACGCCGGGCCGTCGCAATCGCCTGCAATCCGGCAACGCCGACACCCATGACGAAACAGCGCGCGGCGGACACCGTGCCCGCTGCGGTCATCATCATCGGAAAGGCGCGGCCATATTCATTGGCGGCCAGAATGACGGCTTTATAACCGGAAAGATTGGACTGCGATGACAGGATATCCATCGACTGCGCGCGGGTGATCCGTGGCATGAATTCCATCGCCAGCGCATCGATGCCCAGCTTGGCATAAGCGTCGACCCGTTCGCGCTCGCCGAAAGGATTGAGGCTGGCCACCAGCCAGGCGCCTTTTTTCATACCCTTCAGCGATTGCGGATCGGGACCCTGAACGGCCAGCACGATGTCGGCATCCTTCAGGACGGCAGCCCGCGTGCCGACCGTTGCGCCCATATCGGTATAATCCGTATCGGCGACGGCGGCAGTTTCGCCCGCCCCCTTCTCGACAGCCATGGTGGCACCCAGGGCAATGAACTTCTTGACCGTTTCGGGGGACGCACTCACGCGCGCTTCGCCATCGGCGAGCTCCTTCAATACCGCAATTTTCACACTTGATTCCAATCCGTTAGGAAATGAGTATAACCACCACTATGGCCACGATGGCGGTCAGGATCGTGCCGACTTTCAGCATCGACAAAAGCTTGTGTAGGTTTCCTGGGCCGGGCCCAGATTATTATCGGATGTCATGATGTCCCCATTTCTCGTTCTTAACTGGCGCGAGGTCTAACCGCATATTAGCGACTGCTCAAGTCCTACCCACCGTCATTTTGGATAGAATAAATGTCTGTCCTTTAATCGGCTCTTTACCGGTTGCCGCTATGAAAATGCTTCATTGTGGGACAATCGGGAAAAAATGGCACAAAACGGCACAAAGTTACTGCTGCTTATCGATGATGAGCCGGCGCAATGCCGGTTGATTTCGGCACTGGCCTCGCGCGTGGGATTTCGCACGATCTACGCGCGCGACGCGGAAACCGCGATAGCGACGCTCGGGACGCAGGACGGGATGATGCTCGACGCGATCATCCTCGACCATTGGGTACCGGGTTCGGAAGCCACCGAACTGATTGCCGAACTGAAAGCCCGCCGCCCTGCCCTGCCGATCCTGATGCTGACCGCGGTCGGCTCGATCGCCGAGGCGGTCGACGCCGTGCGGGCCGGCGCCACCGACTATCTGATCAAGCCGGTAGCCCCCGAGCTGATGCTCAAGGCGCTCGACGCCGCCGTTGAATCCTCGCGCGAGGACGGCGAGTTGCGCCCGCTCACCGAAAAATCTCGGTGCCGCTGGAATTTGAGGAAATCGTCGGGGCGGCCCCGGCCTTTCGCGCGGCGCTGGCGATTGCCGCCAAGGCTGCCCGTGCCCGGGTGCCGGTGCTGATCGAAGGCGAAGGCGGGGTTGGCAAGGAAGTCATTGCCGATGCCATTCACGCCGCCAGTCCGCGCGCTAAAATGCCGATGTTGAAGCTGAATTGTGGCGCGATTACCGGAAATCTGCTCGATTCGATCCTTTTCGGTCATGAAAAGGGCGCTTTTACCGGTGCTTTCGACCGCAAGATCGGTCTGCTCCAGCAAGCCGAGGGCGGCACGATTTTCCTCGACGAGGTCGACCGGATCCCGCCGGAAACCCAGGTCCGCCTGCTGCGTTTCCTGAAACATTCGGATATCCAGCCGCTTGGCAGCCCGAACAGCTTCCAGCTCGACGTCCGTGTCATCGCCGCGACCAACCGCAAGCTGGAGCGGGAGGTGGAAAAGGACAATTTCCGCGAAGATCTCTATTATCAGATGAACGTGGTCCAGCTGACCATTCCGCCGTTGCGCGATCGTACCGGCGATATTCCGGCTCTGGCCCGCCATTTCCTGGCCCGCCTCGCGCTGCAGCCCGGCCTGCGCAGCCTCGGCATTACCGACGAGGCGCTGAACCTGCTGCGCAGCTATCGCTGGCCCGGCAACGTCCGCCAGCTGCAGAGCGTGCTGTTCCGCGCCGCGGTCATGTGCGACCATAATGCGCTGAGTTGTGATGAATTTCCGCAGATCGCGTCCTTTGTCGCCGAATCCGGGGATGCCGAACCGCATCTGATGAACAGTCCGGAAGGCATTGGCATCACCCTTTATTGCGAAGACGGCAATTTGCGGCCGCTGGAAGAAATCGAGGCCGATGTGATCCGCCTCGCCATCGGCCATTATCGCGGCCGGATGACCGAAGTCGCGCGCCGCCTGGGCATCGGACGATCGACTCTCTATCGCAAGCTGGCCGACCTGGGTATTGATAACGCGGCATAATTTTTCAGAGCGCCTGTTGGAATTTGACATTTTCGGCCATTTTCCAACAGCATCGGGGCTTCGGCAATTGCTGCCCTCTCCAACATCGCCATTGATGTTTCGCCTCGCTGCTCTTAAGTCTGGCTGATATGAAAAACATGCTTCCAAATCTTCCATTCGGTGCCGCCCTGACGCTGGCACTGCTCCTTTCGGCCTGCGGAAAACAGGAAGCGGTCGGCGATGTTCCGTCGAGCGAGGAACTGGCGCGACAGGCAGACGCTGCAAGCCAGGCGATCCGCGACGAAGCGGCAGCGGCGGAAGGCGACGGCGCGACAGCGGCCGTCGATCTCACCAGCATGGAAAGCTATACCAACGCCTTGCGCGGTTACACCATCATGGTGCCCGGTGGCTGGACGGTTGACGAATCCGCCAGCGACGACAATGGCCGGGTGTTTACCGAAACGGCAAGCGGCGCAAAACTGGCCGTCAGCTGGGTCGAAAACCGCGAAGACGCGGCCTGGAGCAAGGCGGTCGAAAATGTCGAGGATGGCAATGAAGCCATGGATGGCGGCGCCATCGGCAAGAATGAATATCGCGCTTCGGGAATATTGACCAACGGCCTGAAATCCAGCCAGCGGCTGCTCCGCAAGCCGGACGGCACGATGGTCCAGGCGGAGGTCACCTATTCCGCCGATCAGGCAAAGGCGACAGATCCGCTGGCCGTGGCTATTCTCGACAGCCTGACGCTGCAATAGCGCCAGCCTGCTGATATCCTAGCGGTTTAGCTTGGCTTCCAGAAAGCTCGGCATCGGGCCGTTCCAGCCGTCATCGATATCCTTGCTGTCCTGAACAACCGGCGGTTGTTTCTCTTCAGACCTGGCGGCTGACACCGGTTTTTCGGGGCATCGTCCCGCCGCGGCTTCTTCGGGCGATCATCCTGCCGCGCCTTTTTCGGAGCATCATCGCGGCGCGGGGCTTTTGCCCGTGCCGGTTTTGGCGCCGCCGGTTCGCTGTCGGTCTTTTCAGTCGCTTTTCCGCCAGTCCCGGCCTTGCGTTCCTTGCGAACGGCGATCTTCATGCCGGTCAGCTTTTCGATACTATCGACATGTTCGGCATCGCTTCGGGTGATGAAGGTTATCGCAACGCCGGTAGCGCCAGCGCGGCCGGTCCGACCGATCCGGTGGATATAATCATCCGGATGCCATGGAATATCATAGTTGATGACATGGCTGACGCCCTTGATATCCAGCCCGCGGGCCGCAACATCGGAAGCGCACAAGATATTGATTTCCCCCGACTTGAACCGGTCCAGTTCGGCGAGACGCGAGCTCTGGTCCATGTCGCCGTGAATCTGTCCGGCATCAAAGCCGTCCTTGCGCAGACTCTGGCACAGATCGCGCACTTCGGTCTTGCGGTTACAGAATATGATCGCGGTTTCGACGCCCTCATTGTCAAGGATGTCGACGAGCAGCTTGCGCTTGCCCTTTGGCGCGACTTCTATCAGCGACTGGTCGATCGAGGTATTGGCCGTTGCCGGGCGCGAAACCTCGATATATTTCGGGTTGTTGAGAAACTGGTCGGACAGCCGCTTGATCGGCGGCGGCATCGTCGCCGAGAACAGCATCGTCTGGCGGGTCGATGGCAGTTTCGAGCAGATCGATTCGATATCGGGAATGAAGCCCATGTCGAGCATCCGGTCCGCTTCGTCGATGACCAGCAATTCACAGCCCGACATCAGGATACGTCCGCGATCAAACAGATCCATCAACCGTCCAGGTGTGGCGATCAGGACATCGACGCCCTTTTCCAGCGCCTTGATCTGGTCGCCCATCGAAACACCGCCGATAAGCAGGGCCATGCTGAGATTGTGGTTCTTGCCATATTTCTCGAAATTCTCGGCAACCTGAGCGGCCAGTTCGCGGGTCGGCTCGAGGATCAGGGACCGCGGCATGCGGGCACGCGAGCGGCCATGGGCGAGAATGTCGATCATCGGCAGCACGAAGCTCGCCGTTTTACCAGTGCCCGTCTGGGCAATGCCGATGATATCTTTCATCATCAGGACGGAAGGGATGGCTTGCGCCTGAATCGGCGTCGGTTCGTCATAGCCAGCTTCGGCTACGGATTTCAGCAGTTCTTCAGACAGGCCGATATCGGCAAATTTCATAGTGGTTCCGGAAAATATAGGATGCAACCTTGCACCCTGTCTTAGCCTCTCGGGCTGTGCCGGGCAATGATCGCATATCCGGGATTTGTCAAGCTTTCTCGCTTGGTCTAGCGTTCCGGCACCAGTTCCCGGAACCGGTCGATCTCGCATTTCGCTCCGGTTCGCGAGTGGAGGATATCCCGGCCGGTGCATATTTTGCCGTCATCCGTTTTCTCGACATAGAAACCCGAATAGAAGCTGCGCGCCTGGCATTTGTCCTCGAGCAGGGCCCGGATTCTCTTGCGATCCTTAGTGATCAGGTCGAGATAGCGGTCGGAAAACATCTGCACGCCGAGTATATTGTTCATCGGCACGCATTTGCCCATTTTCTTTTCGCGATAGGTCTTTTGCACGGTTTCGCGTGAAAAATCCGCCATCGGTGCAAGCGGCGCGGGGCGACGGCGAGGCACGCGTATGATCACCCGCTTCTCGATTCGCACTTGTGCAAGGAGCAGCGGCCGCTCCTCCACATGGACCATGGCCGAGTCTGCAGACGGAATCTCTACCGGCTGCATCTCGCGCGCATCCGGCACAGAGAGCAGCAATATTGCTGTAAGTGACAGGCTCACCATAATCCCTTAACTAACCCTTGCCTTGCCTATATCAGCAGTGATTGAATATTGCATGAACTGAGAATTTTCCATCTGTTACCATCCGGGCGATCCCCTGGCAGGGCGGAGCCGCGATAGCGAACAGGTGGCACGACCGCAGAGGAATTGGAATATGCCAAAAAGGCAGAATGGCTCGAAGAAATGCAGGCAGTTGTCGGGGCGAAAGGATTCACCCGGGCCGGTGATGACATGGCGCCTTGGCTCACCGACTGGCGCGGTCGATATACGGGTGCCGCGCTGGCCATGATCTCTCCGGCGAACACGCAAGAAACGGCTGAAATTCTGAGGATCGCCAACGCAAACGCCGTGGCTGTCGTGCCGCAGGGCGGAAACAGCGGCATGGTGGGCGGGGCAACACCTGACAGCGGCGGCCAGTCGATCCTGCTTTCGCTCCGCCGGATGAACCGGATCCGCACGATAGCGGCCGAGGACCAGCTGGTCCTGTGCGACGCTGGCGTGATATTGCAGAATCTGCACGAAGCGCTGGCGGCCGAAGGGCAGAGATTCCCGCTGACTCTCGGTGGCAAAGGCTCGGCCACGGTCGGCGGCCTGGTTTCGACCAATGCCGGCGGCACCCAGGTGCTCCGCCACGGAACCATGCGCTCGCTGGTCACCGGAATCGAGGCCGTGCTGCCCGACGGCAGTATTTTTGACGGACTCGCGGCGCTGAAAAAGGACAATCGCGGCTATGACCTGAAGCAGTTGTTCGTCGGCGGAGAAGGCACGCTGGGCATCGTCACCGCCGCGACCCTCAAGACCGTACCCGCGCTGGTGGATCGCTGCGTATCCTGGGCCGCGGTCGACAGCACAGACGCCGCGTACGAACTGTTCCGTTTTCTCAACAAACGGACAGCCCAATCGCTTGAAGGTTTCGAGATCATCCCGGAAACCTGCCTGGAATCGGTGTTGCGCCACATTCCCGGCACCCGCGCGCCGCTGGAAGGGAGCCATCGCTGGCATGTCCTGATCGAGATCGTGCGCGATCAGCCGGATGCAAAGGATCCCGGGTCCATAACCGAAAGCCTGCTGGCCGAAGCGATGGAACTGGACCTGATAGAGGATGCAACTCTCGCGGCGAGCGAACAGCAGGCCGAGGATTTTTGGAAAATCCGCGATTCGATTGCCGAAGCCGAGCGCGCCAACGGGCCGGCCCTGCAGCATGATATCAGCGTGCCGGTACCCGGCATGGCCCGTTTCATCAACGAGGCGTCCCCGGTTGTCGAAGGCAAATTTCCTGGCACGAAAGTCGCCGCTTTTGGCCATATGGGAGACGGAAATGTCCATTTCACGTCAAGGCGCCAGCGGGCGTACAACCGCAAGAATGGATGCGGGACTATGCGACGCAGATAACGCCGCTGGTCCATGACCTCGTCATCGCAGCCGGCGGATCGATTTCAGCAGAACATGGAATCGGGCAAAACAAGCGGGCGGAACTGGAACGCCTGTCTTCCGATGCACGGCTGTCGATGCTGCGCGCGATAAAACCGCGATTGATCCCAAGAACATTATGAACCCGGGCAAACTCGTTCCCCTTGCGTCCGGTCAGTCTGGCTCTTAAAGCGCAAGACAACTATTCGGTTTCAACAGTAATTTTCGGAGAATATAACTATGGCGAGCACGCCGAACGCACAGGCCCTACCAATGTTCTACAAGGACCTGGTTCCGCTGAATTCCAACGAACATGCCACGTGGAAAGTCAAGGGGCTGGACAATGCATCCTTCATGCAGTCGCAGCACGCCATCCCTATCACCACCGACGAGTTCATCAATGCAGCGCGCAACTATCCGATTGTCTTTTCGGTCGGCAACAACAGCGTTCCGTTGATTCTCATGGGTCTGAACGAAGGCGTGAACACGTTCATGAATGACGAAGGCCAGTTCAGCGAACCCGCTTATGTTCCGGCCTATGTCCGCCGTTATCCCTTCATGCTCGCGAAATTGCGTCCGGAAGCCGAAGAACTGTCGCTATGTTTCGATCCGACGACCGACGCCATTGGTGACTATAAGGAAGGCGACGCGCTGTTCGACAATGATCAGCCCAGCGAAACCACAAAGAACATCCTGAATTTCTGCGAACAATTCGAACAGGCTGGCCAGCGGACCGGTCAGTTCGTGCAGGAACTGGACAAGATGGGATTGTTGATGGACGGCGAAGTCTCCATCCAGCAGACCGGCGTTGAAAAGCCTTTCGTCTATCGCGGTTTCAAGATGGTCAACGAAGAGAAACTGCGCGATCTGCGTGGTGACGAACTTCGCAAGATCAACCAGAACGGTATCTTGCCGCTGATCTATGCCCATCTCTTCTCGCTACAGATGATGCGCGAAGTATTTGCGAAACAGGTTGCTGCCGGCAAGATGCCACAGGTTACCGAAGCACCTTCCGTACAGGTTTAACCGCACAAAGCAGCCTGCTTCGACCGGTTTGGCCGAAGCAGGCAAATTTCATTGTCATTTTTCCGCGTCGGGGGTCTTGCAACTCGATGCGACTAGGCCCACATTGACGATGTACCGGTTCGCATCCCCCGATCGGATCGGCACCGGCATTCCTTCCGAATGCCACCTCCCTGAACCTTGGCCACCTCGCCGAACCGGCGAGGTGGTTTTTTATGGAAAATCCCTCATTCCGCCGCTTCGAGCTGGTCCTGACCAGTCAATTGTTCCGCCAGCATCGCGCAGCAGTTGCGGATCAGCTCCGCGATCGATCCGGCTGCGGCTGTCGGCTCGCGCATTGACGAGTCGAGATAGAGCGAACGATCCACTTCCAGCTGGAATGCATGAATATTGCGCGACGGATTGCCATGCCGCTCCAATATATAGCTGCCCGAATAGGGATGGTTGGTCTGGACAGAATGGCCTTGTCTCCGGAAATGCTCCGCGGCCAGCTCGACATAGCGCGATTCGCAGCTACGCCCGAAGCGGTCACCCAGAACAAATCCTATCTTTCTTCTGTTGTCGTCCAGGACAGGCGGCATGCTATGCAGATCCAGCAGAAGCGCGCACCCGAATGTAGAGCGAATGCGGTCGAGCTGATGCGCAACCATCAAATGATAGGGCTCGTGATCTTTCTCGATCCGGTCCACGACATGCTGGTGGGACCATTTGTTCCGCCACAGGTTTCCCGCCCCGTGCAGCCGGCGCGGCAACAAGCCCAGGCCGCCCCTCACTTTTCTGCTCATCTGGCCAGTCTGCGATGGATCCATCCCGATCACCATATCCGGATCGATTTCCGAGCGGTTGCGATTGAGGTCGATCCAGGCCCTCGGTTTACGGGCAATGATTGCCGGAAAGCCGGATGCGATGGCCGCGGCCGCCAGCCGATCCGAATAGCGATCTTCCAGCCGCAGCAAATGGGACGCGGGGACATTCAGATTGTCGAGAAGTTCCGGCGGATATTCCCGACCGGCATGGGGCACGCTGACCAGCACCGGGAAGCGGAGCGCCTCGAGATTGGACAGGGAATGAATGGATGCCGGCGACTCTGCCTGGCCGGGGACGGGATTAGCCATATTCGATCCCCGGAAAAGCAGCTTTCATCGCCAAAATATTCAATATCTTCGGAAAAAATTAACCGATTTGCACTTATATACCGGCCTCGGCATAAAGGCAGGCCTGTAATCAGGCATATTCGGGAAGGCGCGACACAATGATTCGGATTCTCCTCGCGGAAGATGAACGGGCGATGCGTGAGCATCTTACACGGGCGCTGGAGAAAGCCAACTATGAAGTTGTCGCTGTAGACCGCGGAACCGCTGCGATACCGCTGCTCGCCGAGCAGAAGTTCGATCTGCTGCTCACCGATATCGTGATGCCTGAAATGGACGGAATCGAGCTGGCCCAGCATTGTGCGTCGGTCTGCCCGGAGACACAGGTCATGTTTATCACCGGCTTTTCCGGCGTGACATTGCGCGCAGGACAATCGGTTCCGAAGGCGAAAATATTGTCCAAGCCCTTCCATTTGCGCGATCTGGTTATGGAGGTGGACCGGCTGTTCGAGCCCGACAGTATCAGCGACCTGAATTAAGCCTTGCGCCAGTCGAAACGGCTGGCTAGAGGGCCTCCAGTGTGGGCGTATAGCTCAGTGGTAGAGCACTTCGTTGACATCGAAGGGGTCGGGAGTTCAACTCTCTCTACGCCCACCATTTTCCACACAATTCAGGCAGCAAGCGCGATCGCGCTGCCGGTATCCTGACTCGGCGGATGCCCGTACCAGCTGGTATAGGCGCGGGTGAATGCGCTCAATTCGCTATAGCCCAGCTTGGCGGCTATTTCCGAAAGATTCCGCGTGCCTTCGAGGAAATAGAGATGGCAGGTGTCGCGCCGGACCTGCTCCAGCAGCTGGCGGTAGGACAAGCCTTCGGCGACCAGTTTGCGGCGCAACGTGCGCTCCGCCATGCCGAAAGTGATCGCAGCCGCATCAAGGCTGAGCCCGGACTTGTCGAGCAGATACAAGAGATATTCGTAGGTCAGTTTCGCGAGATTCTCCCGCTCGAATCGGGTGCGTGCGAAAAAGGCCTCCTGCCGCCTGACCGCCGAAACGATCGCCGGGTTGTGGCGCTGGATCGGCATGGACATCGCCATATGATGATATTCGAGATAGGTGGATGGGCGATTGAAATGGCAGGGAATCGGGGCCCTGCTGGAATTTTCGCTCGGGAACCCCCGGAAGCCGTCGGGCCGGCGGTGAGCGAAATGCGCGGCCTTTACGGTTCTGAACCGGCCCTCGGCCAGTACTTCTCCGCATTGGTGGACCAGCGCGAAAATGATGTGGACCAGGTCCGGAGAAACCGGCTTGTCCGAATTCCAGACCAGCCGGTCACCGGATGAAAGCGGCAGCAGTTTGACAACCGGCTTGTCGCCGCCGAGCCTTTGTTCTGCGACAAGATGAAGCAGGGCTTCACCGAACTGGGTTGGAAAAAGCCGAAAATCCGCGGTCGGAAAAGCCCCGTGGCACCATCTTGCTGCCGATTTCCGAATGGATGTCCGTGCAATTGAGTTCTTCCTGGGCCGCAGCGCAGAGGCTGGCAATCGCCTGGTCATCTAGTTGATAGCCGGGATCGCGCAGTTCCGCCTCGGAACAATACAGCGCACTCAACAGCTGCGGCTTGCGGGCCTGGAGGGCATGACAGCTGAGATAGGCGCGATAAAGAAACGGCGCCGCGATCTTCAGACTATTGGGTGCCGGATATTCCATGGTTCCAAGCTAGGAGCCGAAGTGCATTTCGCTCAACTGGCTTTCGACAAGGATGTAAAATCGGCGACGAATATGTCAATTATGGTTAATTCGCGAACCGCGGCAGCGCGTTCAGTAGCGAATGACCGATGCGCCCCAGGTGAAACCGCCGCCCATGGCTTCCAGAACCAGCAAGTCTCCCGCCTTGATTCGACCGTCCCGAACGGCGGTATCAAGAGCCAGCGGAACCGAAGCCGCCGACGTGTTGGCATGCATATCGACGGTCTTGATCACCTTCTCCGGTGGAAGATTGAGCTTCTTGGCGGTGGCATCCAAGATCCGGGCATTGGCCTGGTGCGGCACGACCCAGTCGACATTGTCGACCGATTCGCCGGACTCCTCCAGCACCTCTTTCAGCACCGAAGACAGGTTGACGACCGCATGGCGAAACACCTCGCGACCTTTCATGCGCAGCTTGCCGACGGTTCCGGTGGTACCGGCGCCGCCATCAACATAAAGAAGCTGGTTGTGCGCCCCATCGGCGTGCAGGCGAGTGGCCAGAACGCCTTTGTCCCCCTGTTCGGCAGCCAGTACGATCGCGCCGGCCCCGTCGCCAAAGAGGACACAGGTTCCCCGGTCTTCCCAGTCGAGTATCCGGCTGAAGGTTTCCGCACCGATGACCAGCGCATTTTGCGCGCTGCCGGCCCGGATCATGCTGTCCGCCACGGACAGCGCGTAAAGGAAACCGGAGCAGACGGCAGCGACGTCAAATGCGACGCAGCCGTTGCACCCCAGTGCATCCTGAACGATCGTGGCGGTTGCCGGGAAAGTCTGGTCGGGGGTGGCGGTGGCAACGATGATCAGATCAATGTCAGCGGCGCTGAAACCAGCGGCCTTCATCGCCTTGTCCGCGGCCTCGGTGGCGAGCGTGGCGGTCGTTTCATCATCCTCGGCGATATGCCGGAATTTTATGCCCGTGCGCTCGACGATCCATTCGTCTGTGGTGTCCACACGCTTGGCCAGATCGGCATTGGAAACGCGGGTGCGCGGCAGTGCCGAACCGGTTCCCTTGATGACAGACCGTCTGGAGGCATCGTTCATTTTGCTACCTCGGCTACCGGTGCTGCTTCGCTGATTGTCTTCAGATCTTCGCTGATCCGCTCGAGAATGCTGTCCTCGACCAGCCGCGCCGCCACTTCGACGGCATTGGCCACGCCTTTTGCATCCGCGCTGCCGTGGCTTTTGACGACCACGCCATTGAGACCCAGAAACACGGCGCCATTGTGATTGTTGGGATCGAGATGCCCCCGCAACATTTCCGTCGCCGGGCGGGATATCAGAAAGCCGATTTTTGACCGCAGGCTGCTCAGGAAGCTCTGCTTCAGCAGATCAGTAACAAAGCGCGCGGTACCTTCAAGAGCCTTGAGCGCGACATTGCCGGAAAACCGTCGGTCACGATCACGTCGACTTCACCGGTCGAAATCTTGTCAGCCTCGGTAAAGCCGAGAAAATCCATATGCAGGCCGCCAGCGCCTTTCAGCGTGGCAGCAGCTTCCTGGATCGTGCCGGTTCCCTTTGCCTCTTCGGTGCCGATATTCAGCAATTTCACCTTGGGACGATCAAAGCCGTGCATGATGCGGCTATAGGCGGCCCCCATGACGGCAAACTGCACGAGGTTGCGGCTGTTGCATTCCGTGTTGGCGCCCAGATCGAGCATCACCACGTCCGTGTCCTTCATCGTCGGCAGCAAAGCCGACAAGGCCGGCCGGTCGATACCCGGCATGGTGCGCAGCGCCAGCTTGGCGATGGCCATCAGCGCACCAGTGTTGCCGGCACTCACCGCAGCACTGACCTCGCCGCTTTTTACGGCATTGACCGCCATGCCCATGGATGTTGTCTTGGAACCGCGCAGCGCCTGGCCTGGCTTGTCGTCACCGGACACGACATCCGGTGCGTGCAGGATCTCGGACGCAGCGCTGAGATTGGGATGCTCCTTCAGCGCTTCGCGAATCTGCGTTTCGTCACCAACGAAAAGAAACTGAAAGCCGGCGTGACGGTGTCGCGCAAGCGCGGCACCTGCAACCATAACGCGCGGGCCTTCATCTCCGCCCATCGCATCAATCGCGATTCGCGGCCTCATTCCCACCAGCTATTCCCCTTGATTGCGCGTCAGAAGCCGAGAGACTAGCCGATTAAAGATCGGCGGCCAAGACTTCCCGGCCATTATAATGACCACAGCTGCCGCACATATGGTGCGGACGCTTCAATTCGCCGCAGTTCGGGCATTCCTGATAGGCTTCGACTTTCAAAGCATCATGTGACCGGCGCATACCGCGTTTGGAGGGCGTCGTTTTTCTTTTAGGTACAGCCATTGCTAAGCCTGTTCTTTAAAATTTAAAAATCCATAGCATGCTCAATATGCTGATCGGCCAAGTCTGACAAACAGTCTCTGATTTTGCAGAGAATCGCTTGGCCTTGGTTCAACAGATTGCACGCGAAATGGCGCGTATAATGATTTTCCTGTGCGTTGCAAGCATTGTGCTTCTATAGCAGGCCTATAATTTTCATATATTTGGGGGACAAGATGATTTTACCGATAACATTGACCGTGGCGGGCGCAGCAGCGCTGATAAATATCTGGCTGATGATCCGCGTCGGGCAGGTCAGGGCCAGCGAAAAAGTCAGCGTCGGTGACGGCGGCAACGAGAAAGTCATCCGCCGAATGCGCGCGCACAGCAACTATATCGAGAGCGCCCCCTTTGTCGTACTGCTCGTCGCGGCGATAGAACTCGCCAGCACAACTTCTCCGACATGGCTGTGGATCGTCAGTGGCCTCTATCTGCTCGGTCGCGTCGCCCATGGGGTCGGTATGGATGACGGAAAATTCGGCAAGGGCCGAATGATCGGCACGCTTGTGACCATGTTGGTGCTGCTCGGTCTTGGCGTTTACGCGGTTAGCATTCCCTATCTCTCGGCCTAGCTAACGGGTTGGCGAACGATGGGGCTGTTCGGACCCAAAAGTCCGCTCGATACAGACGAGTGGGACTGGCAGCTCGCCAGCTTCAAATGGCTGATCATGGAATTTGGCGGGATCGAGAGGCATCCGGCCAACCGGCTGGTGCTGCCTGAGGAATCGTTCTTTCCCAAGACGAGTACCGACCCGTCCCGGAAAGCGCAGAAGATTTTCGAGCAGGTAAAAATGCTGGCCGGAATGGGCGACTGGCCCACAAGGCTGGTGCAAGGCGACCAGACACGCGAGATGATCCTGGAGTCGGGCCAGATGGTCAAACATGACAGCCATGCGCCAGCGGGGGAATATCGGTTACTGAAAGCCGATGACGGGGAATATTATGCGCAGATCAGCTTTAATCCCGCCCAGCTTGGCGATCCGGCAAAACTGATCGCGACCTTTGCCCATGAGCTGTCCCATTATCTTATGAGCACGGCGAAAACAGCGCCACCGGGTGGCTGGGAAGTGCACGAACTGACAACCGATCTCTGTTCGGTCTATCTGGGATTCGGAATCTTCATGGCTACCAGCGCATGGAATTTCGCGGCCAGCAACGAAGGCTGGCAATATGAGCGACAGGGTTATCTGAACGAACGGATGCTGATCACCGCAATGGTAATCTGGGAGACTCTGGCGAAGCGGGATCCTCTCGAAGCGCTACCCTATCTGAAGCCCCATCTCGCCAAGGACACAAAGATGGCCAACAAATTTGTTCAGAAACGCGATCTGCTCGATGAACTCATGTCCACCGACCTGTCACTCTTCGCCGGCGGTGAAACCGCAGCCGAGGATAGCGGCACTGTCTAGCGCGCCGCCAGCACGTCATCGGCAACAAACGCATTGGTCTTGCGTTCATAGCCGAACTGGCTGGTCGGGCCGTGGCCGGGGATGAAAGTCACATCGTCACCGAGCGGCCAGAGCTTCTGGGTGATCGCGTTGATCAGATCCTGATGATTGCCGCGCGGGAAATCGGTGCGGCCGATCGAACCCTGGAAGATCACATCGCCGACCACCGCCAGCCTTGACGGCTGATGATAGAAAATCACATGGCCCGGCGTGTGTCCGGGGCAATGGATGACATCGAGCACCAGATCGCCAACGGTCACCTGGTCACCGTCATTCAACCACCGATCGGGGACAAAGCTCTTCGCTTCCATGCCATAGCGCGCGCCATCGCTGTCGAGCTGGTCAATCCAGAACAAATCATCCTTGTGCGGCCCTTCGATCGGGATACCCAGTTCTTCGGCCAGCATTCCCGCCTGCCCGCAATGATCGAGATGGCCATGGGTGATGATGATCTTCTCCAGATCAACGCCATGCTCCTCGATTGCCGCTTTCAGCCGGTTCAAATCGCCACCGGGATCGCTCAATGCGGCCTTGTTGGTCTTGGTGCACCAGAGGAGCGTGCAATTCTGCTGGAGCGGAGTGACCGGAATAATCACGGCCTTGAGGGGTGCTTCTGTCATGACAGGCTATTTGGCGGCGCGATGCGCAACTTGCAAGGCCCCAAAATGGAGAGCCGCTATAGCCGCCGTCCCGTCCATACCACCCGCCCGATGATGTTCACGCTTTCCGCGCTGACATCTTCCCAGTCCGGATATTGCGGATTGTCGCTGCGGATCGAGAGTTTTCCCGAAGGCCCATGGCGATACGTTTGACCAGCAACACGTCATCCATGCGCAGCACATAGATGCCGTCGCGCAAGGGCCGGGAAGCAGCGCTGTGGTCGACCATGATATCATCGCCATCGCCCAGCGTCGGGTCCATCGAATCGCCGTCGACCGCGATCAGCGACAAATGCGCAGGATCGACGCCCAGTCGCCGGAGCCATTTGGGGCCGAAACCCATCGATTCGGCATATTCGTCATCTGCCAGCGATCCCGGGCCAGCCGATGCGCCGACCTGCAACTGCCTGATTCGCAGCAGGCCATCCCGCGCGTCCCGACCTGCGCGACGGGATTCGCGTATGGCCGGAGCCCCGAGCAACCGCTCTTCCACACCGAAAAATTCCGCCAGCCTGCGCCGGTCATCCTCGTCCAGTTTTTAGGGACACCGCGGCGGATATATTGCTGGATATAGGCTGCGTTCTTGCCGAGCATCTTCGAGATCGCGGCAAAACCATGCCCGTTCTTGTGGATCAGATGTTCGAGATTGGCACGGGGATCGTCCGACATGATGACCGCAACATAGTGGTACTGGCCGAAATTGGCAATAGGAATTTTCCTAGACATGTAGGAAATCTCATTTCAAATAGGATTTTCCCTATTTAACGAGTCGCCAGAGCGAGCGACCGGCAGCGAGAAGGAGGTCAAGGGTGCCACTATTGCGAAAAATCGAGATATTCCTGCGTGAAACCGACATGTCCTGGACGAAATTCGGACGATTATCGGTTCGCGATCCGCGCTTTGTCCAGGACCTGCGCAACGGACGCCAGCCCGGACGAACCATTTCGGAGCGAGCGGAAAATTTCATGCAAATGTGGCGGACTGAACATGCCGGCTGAGCATGCGCGGCGGAGAGCCCGCCTTCGCGATCCCGGTGCGTTGCTGACCCGGCAGATGGCAGCGCTGGCCGGCGACCATGCTCGCGTCACGCTGAAACGCGAACGTCCCTGGGCGAGTATCACCTTTTCCGGCACGCGCCACTATTTCGCGGTTGAAGGGGACGGGGCGGCCGAACCTGCAGAAATGCAAAGGCTGGCCGCAACGCTGCCGGACCATGAATTCTCGATTCCCGGCCATTTTGTCGCAGATATTTTGGTCACCGACCACAGCGACAAGCGATTGCTGGTCGAGGCCCTGTCGATCATTGATCCCGTGGAGCCCCCGAGAGACGGAAGATGATCAGCGTTGGGCGGTCATTTTTCCAATGTGCCGAGCGCAGCCTTCAACGCCGCATCCATGTCGGCCTGCCGGCTGGCTTGCGGATCGCTTTCGACCGACTCCACCGACCGCAATGGCGGAATGGCCACCGGAGCGGGCTCTTCGGATATTTTTCAACCGGGGCCATCTCGACAGGG
>NZ_PYIA01000124.1:0-26658 GCF_013265645.1 Sphingopyxis sp. BSNA05
CCCCAGCCACCGCCGGAACCACCGCCAGCGCCGCCACCGGACGGTGCGCCACCGCCCCAGCCGTCATTGGAACCGCCACCCTGGCCACCACCGCCCTGGCGACTGTCGAGCATTTCCATTTTCGCGTCAAAGCCCTGCAATACGACGTCGGTCGAATAGCGGTCATTGCCGGACTGGTCCTGCCATTTGCGGGTTTGCAGCTTGCCTTCGAGATAGACCTTGCTGCCCTTGCGCAGATATTTTTCGGCAACGCCGGCAAGGCCTTCGTTATAGATCGAGATATTGTGCCACTCGGTCTTTTCCTTGCGCTCGCCGGTCTGCTTGTCTTTCCAGCTTTCCGATGTCGCGACGCTGAAATTGCAGACTTTACCGCCATTGGCGAAGGTCCGCACTTCCGGATCCTTGCCCAGATTGCCTACGATGATGACTTTGTTGATGCCGCCGGCCATTTCAAATTCCCCAAAAATAACGTGATTAACGATTCTTGGGAGACTCTATAGACCGAGCGCGACGGCACTCCAATATGTAATACCGGCCGCGATATAGGCGAGCGCAAAAAGATAGACGAGCATGAAGGTCGGCCATTTCCAGCCGTTGGTTTCACGGCGTGTAACGGCAATCGTCGAAATACATTGCGGAGCAAAGACGAACCAGGCGAGAAAGGCCAGTGCGGTCGGCAGCGACCAACGGCTTTGCAGCCTTTCGGTCAGCGACTTGGCTTCCGCCTCTTCGTCCGGCGCATCGATCGCATAGGTCGTCGCCAGCGCCGCAACAGCCACTTCGCGGGCGGCCATCGCCGGAATCAGGGCAAGCGCGATATCACGGTCGAAGCCGATCGGCTTGACGATCGGGGCGATGACATTGGTGATCCGGCCCGCCGCGCTATAGTCGACCTGGCTCATGACGCTGTCTTCGGGAACCTTCGGAAAGGTCAGCAGCAGCCACAATATGACGGTCGCGGCAAAGATGATCGTGCCGGCACGGCGCAGGAATATCCAGGCGCGCTGCCACAGGCCGATCAATATGTCGCGCAGGCTTGGCAGCTGATATTTCGGCATTTCCATCAGGAAGCCGCTGTTCGGCCCCTTGGTCACCGTCGAGCGCAGCACCAGCGCGACGATCATCGCGCCGACGATGCCGAAGACATAGAGCCCGAAAAGGACCAGCCCCTGCAGACCGATACCCGGTCCGACGCTGGTCGGCGGAATGAAAGCACCGATGATGATCGCGTAAACCGGCAGCCGCGCGGCACAGGTCATCAGCGGCGCGACCAATATCGTCGTCAGCCGGTCTCTCGGATCGGAAATGCTGCGCGTTGCCATGATGCCGGGAATGGCGCAGGCGAAGGACGACAGCAACGGTATGAAACTGCGCCCGGACAGGCCGACACTGGCCATCAGCCGGTCCATGATGAAGGCGGCGCGGGTCATATAGCCGCTCGCTTCGAGCAGCAGGATGAACAGGAACAGGATCAGGATCTGTGGCAGGAACACGACCACCGAGCCAACACCGGCAATCGCGCCTTCGATGATGAAGTCACGCAGGAAGCCCGGCGACAGGTTCGATTCGACGGCCGCCGCGACCCATTCGCTGGCACCTTCGATCCAGCCGATCGGTGCCTCTGACCAGGCGAACACCGCCTGGAACATGACAAACAGCACCGAGAGCAGAATCAACGGTCCGGCAATGGGGTGGAGGAACAGGCGGTCGGCCCGTTCCGACCAGCGCCGTCCTGCGGTTTCGGAAACGATCGCCTGGTTGGCAATCCGCTTGGCCTGCTGCCGTAAACCATGATCGCGCTCCTGCGCGACAATCGGTCTGGCGCCATCCTGCTTCAGCTTGAGACGGGATTCGACGGTCGCAGACAGATCTTCCAGTCCGCGCCGGCGAACGGCAACCGTTGGTACCACGGGAACCCCGAGCGCCTGTTCGAGCTTCGCCGGATCGAGCGTCAAACCGTCCCGCTCCGCCAGATCCATCATATTGAGCGCCACCACGACCGGCTGGCCGAGCGCGATGACCTCAAGCGCGAAACGGAGATGATTGTCGAGATTGGCCGCATCGAGCACCAGCACAATCATGTCAGGCCGGCGTTCGCCCTTTTGCAGCCCCATGATAACGCCGCGCGTCACTTCTTCATCGGGGCTGGTCGGGTCGAGGCTGTAGCTGCCGGGCAGGTCGACCAGCTCGGCCGGACGTCCGTCCGCGAAGCTGAAATGGCCGGATTTCCGCTCGACCGTGACACCGGGATAATTGGCAATTTTCTGCCGGGCGCCGGTCAAGGCGTTGAACAGGCGCTTTTGCCCGAATTGGGGTTGCCCGCGAGGACAATCAGTGGTGCAGCTTCGGTCATCGATCAGGCGGCTATCGTAACCGCTACCGGCTGGACCGATATCGCCTGTGCATGGGATTTGCGAATAGCGATCATCATCCGTCCGACTTTCAATGCTATCGGATCATTCAGTCCGAACATGCCCTTGTGCAATTTCTCGACCGAGACGCCCTCATCGATGCCAAGCGCGCGCAGACGACGTCCCTCGTTATCGGAAATGGCTCCCCAGTCGATTGCCACGATTTCAGCATTCTGCCTGAGTGACAGCTGGTCAAGGGTTGTGGGTGTCTGCATATATCGCAACGAGGCCTTTCTAATTGCGATTGATTATCAATATTGATTGAGATTGGCGAGTCTTTTTCTGCGAATTTACAGCCGGGCGCAGCGCGCGCTGATCCGCCCCGCCACCGGAGCGATATCGCTTACGTGCCCCGATAGCGCAACCGCCCGACAAAGCGCGCCATGCTGAACCGGTCACCGCCGCGACCGGTGACCTTGGCCTTGGCCTTTTCAAACTGCATGACATTTTCGATCCGTCGATCCAGGAACGCCCTGCTGTCCGAATAGCCCTCGCTCTCATCGTCGAGAAAGACGCTGATTGTACTCCCGTAAACGCCGGACAAGAGGGTACGTTTGGTATAATGATTATAGTCGGTCGCGGTGTCACCGGCCAGCCGCCACATTGCGTCGGCGGCCCGCCAGCCCATTTTCGCGGCCCGGCGCAGATGCGGCGGAGCAGCCAATATTGCCAGCGCCCGCCGCAGGCCTTCGCGGTCCGGCCCGAGCGCTTCCAGCCGCGCTTCGACCAGCGCCTTGATCCGCTCCCGGATTCTCATTCCAGCCAGTTCATCGGCGCTGTATTTCGCTGCCATTTTCTCGTCTATTGCCTGGAACCAGGCGTCGATCATATCGACCGGCCCCTCGTTAAAGGCCAATCTGGCAAGATCTGCATCGACGCCGGCAAGGCCTGCCGCAGCCAGCACCGCCTTTTCGTTCCAGCCGTCGAACGCCGCCTGCGCGGCCAGCGATGGCGCAAGAAAAGAGCGCACTTCGTCCAGGGTCGGATCTTCGAGAAGCGATGCAGACATGGAGGTTCCTTTGAAATCAGAGCTATCAACATAGACAGAAATTGCTCGGTTTCAAACCATTGCATTTGCGGGAGCGGCAACTTAACTGTCTGATTAACAATCCATGCCTCTGTTTAAGGGAATTCCATCTTGACCACATTGTTCGATCCGATCACCGTTGGCGCCATCGAGGCCGCAAACCGCATGTTCATGGCCCCGCTCACCCGCTGCCGGTCGACCATGGAATTTGTTCCCACACCGATCATGGGCGAATATTATGCGCAGCGTTCCGGCGCCGGCGTGATCATTTCGGAAGCCACCGGGATCAGCCAGCAGGGCCTCGGCACGCCTTTCGCGCCGGGCATCTGGAATGACGCGCAGACCGAAGCGTGGAAGCCGGTTGTCGAGCGCGTTCACCAGGCCGGCGGCAAGATCATCTGCCAGCTCTGGCACATGGGCCGCATCGTCCATCCCGATTTCCTCGGCGGCGAAAAGCCGGTATCGGCGTCCGCCACCACCGCACCGGGCAGCGTCCGCACCTATCAGGGCAAAAGAGACTATGAAGAAGCCCGTCCACTGGAAATCTCGGAAATCCCGGGCCTGCTCGACGATTACCAGAATGCCGCCGAAAATGCGAAGAAAGCCGGCTTTGACGGTGTGCAGCTGCACGCAGCCAATGGCTATCTGATCGACCAGTTCATCCGGTCCGGCACCAATTTGCGGACCGACGAATATGGCGGACCGGTAGAGAATCGCATTCGGCTGCTCGGCGAAGTGACCCAGCGGCTGGTCGATGTCTGGGGCGGCGACCGGGTTGCCGTGCGCCTGTCCCCCAATGGCGACTCCCAGGGCGCGGATGACGCGACGCCGGTGGAAACCTTTACCGCTGCGGCAAAATTGCTCGACCAGATCGGCATCGCCTTTCTCGAACTGCGCGAGCCCCCTGCCCACGGTACCTACGGCAATACCGATGTGCCGCCGGTCAGCCCCGATATCCGGCCGGTCTTCAAGGGGCCGCTGGTTCTGAACAGCGACTATTTTTATGATAATGCGACCGCAGCGCTGGCCGAGAACAAGGCCGATGCGATCAGCTTTGGCCGGACCTTCATGACCAATCCCGATCTGCCGGCACGGTTCCGGGCGGGCGCGGAACTCAATCCGATCGATTTCACCCCGACCTGGTACAGCCAGGGACCGGAGGGATATATCGACTATCCGACTATGGACGAAGAAAAAGTCGCGACCGCCTGAACGGACCGCACTGGGCTAAAAGCTGCTCTGGAGTCGGCGGAACATATCCTGGACCGCTGACTCCGCTTCGATTTCCTGATCCATGCGCGCCGCGAGGCGCTCCAGCCGCTCGAACAATTCCTCGCTGGCCATGACAATCTGGCGCGCTTCTGCCGGGAAACGGTTGACCAGCGCCCGATCGGTCACCGGGGCCTGACCGAGCGAGCGATCATGGTTCCACGCTTCGCCTTCGGACAATTCCCCGCTCTGCAGGGCCTTCTGGTTCAGCAGCCAGGCGATACAATGCATCAGACGTGTCGTGACTTTCAGCGATTCACAGGAAAAAGAAACCGCAAGAAGGTCGTCGGGGTCTGCTTCTTCATGGAACCGGCCCGATTCAAAATAGGAGCGGGATTCGTCGGCCAGCAGCATTGCCTCGGTATATAGTGCATCCATCAGTCTAGGCGTCAAAAGGGATTCACGATTTGGCATATCCGCTCCGTAGCAATTTTTCGCCGTCCGTTGACAGTTAATTTTACAAGTCAGAAAGCCCTGCGGGGCGGCTGTTTCAAACTGACACGCGGGAGATTTCGGGGTTAACTGGTGGACAATTCTGGTTAACGGTCGGCAAGTCCGCAGACGACCGCGACCTCAGGCAATGATGTCGGGAATCAGCTGGTTCTCGATCACGATTATCCGGTCGCGCAACTGCAATTTTCTTTTCTTGAGTCGCGCAGTCCGCAATTGGTCGGCATTGCCCGCTGCGACCAGCGCGGCGATCGCTTCGTCGAGATCGCGATGCTCGATTTTCAGCATTTCAAGCCGCATTTGCAACTCTTCATCGCTCATCCCCATTCCGGATCAATCTCCCCCTTGCGCCGCTTTCACAATTTTGCAATCTTGATCCTATTCATGGTTCATGTCGAAACCAAGACATTTAAATCATGAAGCCAAAGGCGCGGCGGATTGCCCGTCACAGCAGGAAAGGAAGCTTCCACCCTCTTTCATTTTCAAAAACAACATTTTCTGAGGAGACTTTAATGATTCAGGATCACATGTCAGCATTGCGCAAAAACATGAAGCGCTGGAACGCAAGATAAACGAAGAAGAAACCCGCCCGCTTCCCGACACGATTCGAATCCATAGCCTGAAGAAAGAAAAGCTCCGACTGAAGGAAGAATTGCTGGACTAGCCGGGCTCCGGCGACGGCGATCCGGCTCGACCGGAAAAATAACATTTGCCTGGGCCGAAGGGCCGTTTTCTGCATCGCACTCAACCGGCCTTTCTGCTAGGCAAAGATCATGCCCGCATCCGATCCCTCAAGTACCAAGACTGCCCGCAATATCCTGACCGGCCTCCGGTCGATCATGGCGTCGCGCGGTAACGCGCAGGCGAAACTGAACCAGGTCGTCGAAACCATCGCCGAGGCGGTGAGCAGCGAGGTTTGCTCGATCTATTTGCGCCGCGACGGATTGCTGGAACTGTTCGCGACCCGCGGGCTGAACGCGGAAGCCGTCCACGTCACGAAGCTTGCAATGGGTGAAGGCCTGACCGGCTATATCGCCAAGAATGTCGAGACACTGAACCTCGACGAGGCAGCGAGCCATCCCGACTTCCAGTACAGACCGGAAACCGGTGAGGAAAAATTCCACAGTTTTGCCGGCGTGCCGATCATCCGCAACCAGCAGTCGATCGGCGTATTGTGCGCCCAGCATGTCGAGCCGCGACGCTATTCCGAAGTCGAGATCGAAGCCTTCCAGACCGCGGCGATGGTCCTGTCCGAACTGATCATCAGCGCCGAGCTGGTCGATGACAATCTGGCCGAAGAAACGGTGACGCTCGACGTCGGGGCCAATCGTCTGAGCGGTTTGCAGCTGGTCAAGGGCAAGGCCCGCGGCCATGCTGTATTCCACCAGCCGCGCGTCAAGATCGAGCATACGGTGGCGGAGGATACCGAGGCCGAGCGGCACCGGGTCTATTCCGCCTTCGACAAGATGCGCGACCAGATCGACCAGATGACCAGCCAGGCCGAATTCGGCGTCGGTGGCGAGCATGAGGAGGTGCTCGAAACCTACAAGATGTTCGCCTATGACGAGGGCTGGAGCCGCCGCATCAACGAAGCCATCGACAGCGGCCTGACCGCAGAAGCGGCTATCGAACGCGTGCAGCAGCATACCAGGATGCGGATGCGGCAGATTGACGATCCGTTGCTGGCCGAGCGCATGCACGATCTGGAAGATCTCGCCAACCGGCTGCTGCGTACGGTGTCCGGGCAAATGGGCACGGCGGCCAAAATGGGCCTGCGGCAGGACACGATCCTGATTGCCCGCAATCTCGGGCCGGCAGAACTGCTCGAATATGACCGGCGCAAGCTGAAAGGCGTCATCCTCGAGGAAGGTTCGCTGACCGCCCATGTCACGATCATCGCGCGCGCGATGGGCATTCCGATACTCGGCCAGGTCAAGAATATCCGGCAGGTCGTGCGGGAAGATGACCCGCTTCTGCTCAACGTCGACGAGAAGACCGTGTTCGTCCGCCCCAGCCCGTCGATGGAGGAGGCGTTCGAGGCGCAGCTCGAGCTCAGCCAGAAAAAGCGCGCTGCCTATTCCGAACTGCGCGACAAGGAAGCCGTAACCAGGGACGGCGTCCGGATCACCCTCAATATCAACGCCGGCTTGCGGGACGATCTCGCCTTGCTCAACCTGACCGGAGCCGACGGTATCGGTCTGTTCCGGACCGAATTCCAGTTTCTGGTCGCCGCAACCATGCCGGGCCGCGCCGGGCAGACACGCTTCTATCGCGATGTCCTGGATGCCGCCGGCGAGAAGCCGGTCATTTTCCGCACCGTCGATATCGGCGGCGACAAGCCCCTGCCCTATTTCCAGGCCAGCGAAATCAAGGAAGACAATCCGGCGATGGGCTGGCGGGCGATCCGCATCGGTCTCGAACGGGATGCGCTGATGAAGGTCCAGGCCCGCGCCCTGATCGAGGCGGCCGCGGGACGGAAGCTGAATGTCATGTTCCCGATGGTCGCCGAGCCATGGGAATTTGACGAGGCGCGGGCGGTATTCGAAAACCAGCGCGCCTATTTGCAAAGCCAGAAAAAGCGCCTGCCGACGCAGATTCGTTATGGCGCCATGCTCGAGGTTCCGGCGTTGGCCGAATGTATGGACCTGATGGCAGACCGCCTCGATTTTCTCTCGATCGGCACCAATGACCTTACCCAGTTTCTGTTCGCAGCCGACCGGAGCAATCCGAAGCTGGCCGAACGTTTCGACTGGATGAGCCCGGCCATTCTCCGGTTCCTGCGGCGCGTCTCGGACAATGCCGCGCGCTTCAACATTCCGCTCGGCATTTGCGGAGAAATGGGAGGTCGCCCCCTCGATGCGCTGGCGCTGCTGGGTCTCGGCATTCGCAATCTGTCGATCACGCCCGCTTCGGTCGGTCCGATCAAGGCGATGGTCCGGTCGCTCGACCTCGGCCAGGCCAGGCTGGAAATCGAGGCGATTTTGAAGGAAGCACCGGCCGAACCGAGATCGCGTCTCGAACAATGGGCCCTGCAGCAGAATGTCGATCTGGACTGACCGCGTTTCCGCTGATCGGCCGGCAAATATTCCAGCCAGCCAATCAAATTATAAAAATCCAGCGTCTAAAGCATGATAGTCATTGACTTTTGCCGCCCGAACTGGCTTTTTTCGTCGCATATCCGGGAAGTGCGATAAGGGTCGCAAAATGATCCGGCCAAGGGAGTTTTTGTGGCCGAAGAAACCAATGACGAAGAAAATGTCGAGCTGCATCTGCACAGCACCGGCGAATTATTGCGTCGGGCGAGAGAGCAGAAAAACCTCTCGCTGGAAGATATCGCCAAAAAACCCGGATTCCGCAACGCCATCTGGAAGCGATAGAAAGCGGCGATTTCGACGCGTTGCCCGGCCGAACCTATGCGATCGGCTTCGCCAAATCCTACGCCAGAACCGTCGGCCTGGTCGATGCGGCCATTGGCAGCCAGCTGCGCGCGGAAATGGACGAGCAGGGTCACGGAGCCTATCAGCCCGAAGTCAGCGGCTATGCGCCGGCCAACCCGTCCAGCATCCCGCCCCGCTATCTCGCCTGGACCGCCGCCGGTATCGGCGCGCTGGTGCTGATCGGCTATCTCGTCTGGCGCACCCTGATCCTCAATCCCGGTGACCTGGAACAGATCGCCGAAAGTGACAGCACGCCGCCGGCGGAAAGCGCAACTACACCTTCCGGCGAACAGAATGTCCAGGGCAGCAGCCCGACGCCATCCAGCCAGGGAATAGTGGTGCTGACCGCAACCGAACCGGTCTGGATGAAAATATATGATGCGGAGGGCGAGCGTCTGTTCGAGGATGAAATGGCCGCCGGCGACACGTTCACGGTACCGGCTGATGCCAATGATCCGCAGATACTGACCGGGCGCCCCGCCGCCCTGACCGTCACGATCGATGGACAGGTCGTCCCGCAACTGGGCACCGCAGAGCGCACGATCAAGGATGTCGGGGTCAGCGCCGCCGCCTTGCTGGCACGGGAAACGGTCAGCAATCCGGACGCAGACCTGTCATCTGAATAAGCGATGCAGGGGCTGTCACGATAGCGGCCAGTCGCCGGAGTCCGCCCGTTTTCCGGCATAATATTCTTTACTTTTCAGCGCTATATATGGTTAATATTGGCGCAATCAGCGGAGGCCTCGATGAAGAAATTCGGTATCACAATATTGCTCGCCAGCTTGCTTGCCAGCACGCCTGCATCGGCTCAGAGCGCGGATGTGGACAAGCGCGTGGACCGGCTCGAACAGGAAATGCGCGCGGTTCAGCGCAAGATATTCCCGGGCGGTTCGACCCGCTATTTCGAGCCAGAGATCACCGCGGAAAATGGCCCGGCTTCGCCAGCGGCATCGGTTACAACCTCGGCTGTGAGCGACTTGATCGCCCGGGTGGACGCGCTGGAACGCAGTCTGGCCAACCTGACCGGTCAGGTCGAGGAAAACGGATTTCGGCTGAAAAAGCTGGAGGACCGGATGGCGGCAGCCGCTGCCCCGGCCGCGATGCTGCCCGCGGCCGGTGTCAGCGGATCCCCGCCGAAAAGCACCCCGGCGCCGGCGACAGAGGCTGCACCCGATCCCCAGAGGGTTGTCGGGGTCGCCGCGATCGTCATGCCGGAAACCGGTGATGCCGGGGAAGATGCCTATATTTACGGCTATCGGCTGTGGGACGCGAAATTCTATCCAGAGGCGCAGGCCCAGCTGAAAAAATGGTCGAGGATCATCCGTCCCACCGGCGCTCGAGTTTCGCCCAGAATCTGCTCGGCCGCGCCTATCTGGACGATGGGAAGCCGGCGCTGGCTTCGGTTGCTCTCTATGAAAATTACCAGAAACGGCCACGCGGCGAACGTGCGCCGGACAGTCTCTATTTCCTGAGCACCGCGCTGGTGCAGCTGGGGAAAAAGGCCGATGCCTGCCGCGTATTGGCGGAGATGCAGGATGTCTATCCCGAGGTCGCCAGTGGCCGTCTGGCCGATCGCGTGACATCGGGCAAGGCTGCCGCCAACTGCAAATAGATCATGACCGGTACGGCCGCCTCGCTCGAATCCCGGTTTTCCGAGGCGCTGGACCGGCTGTTACCGGCATTTGCATCCAGCGAGCAGAAGCTGGGCCTCGCGGTTTCCGGCGGACCCGACAGTCTTGCCCTGTTGCTGCTGGCGTTGCAGGCCTATCCGGACAGGATCGCCGCTGCCACGGTTGATCATGGCCTCCGCCCTGCCGGTCGCGAGGAGGCGGAATTTGTCGCATCCATCTGTCGCGAGCGCGGCATCCCGCACGACATATTGCGCCCCGTCATTCCGATTCGCGGCAGTATTCAGAGCGCGGCCCGGCACGCGCGCTACGGATTGCTCCACGACTGGATGAAGGACCGGAATATCGACTGGCTGGCAACCGCCCACCATGCCGATGACCAGCTGGAGACCATGATCATGCGCATCTTGCGCGGCAGCGGCATCGACGGGATGTCGGGGATCCGTGAAAAACGGACCCATATCATCCGCCCCCTGCTGCATTTTCAGAAATCGGAACTGGTTTCCCATGTCGCCGGCCATGGTCTCAACCCGGTCGACGATCCTTCCAATCGCGATCAGGGCTTTGACCGTGTGCGGGTACGCAACGCGCTGCAGGATCTTGAAGGTTTTGACACCAGCCTCGCCAGCCAGAGCGCCAGCGCACTAGGCGACGCGCGCGAGGCTATCGAATGGATGGTCGAGCGTCTTGCCGAAGACCATCTCAAACCCACCGACTTGGGCTGCACCCTTTCCCGCACGCGCTTCCCGCACGAGATCCAGCGGCGGCTGCTGCTGCGATGTCTGCATAGCTGCGACCCTGCCCTGTCACCGCGCGGCAGCCAGATCGACCAGACAATCATCGCGCTGGAAAAGGGCGAAACCGTCACCCTGGGAGACATATTGTGCCGGGGCGGCGCCGTCTGGCGCTTTCAGCCCGCGCCGGAGCGGCGGACCAGCTGATTCACCGCTGCAGGCCGGACGGCGGGCCGCTCCGATCACACTGATCGGTAAAAACATTGGCCTTGTTATTGTCATCCGCAGCAAAAGGACTATCTTTAGACCATAGATAATTGCGGCGTGATGCCGTTCATCCGCTGCAACAATGATTACAGGACAAGATGCGCAATGAATGACGAACAGGATCCCAAAGACAATCCCTGGATGAAAAGCATGTTCATCTGGGCCGGCGTCATCATCGCGCTTCTGCTTACGGTTTCGATGTTTAGTGCCGGCGCTTCCAGCGAGAGCGCAACCGGCATCAGCTATTCTTCCTTCCGCAACAAGGTCGAGGAAGGCAGCGTCAAAAGCGTGTCCATCGCGCCGGACAAGATCACCGGTGAACTGACCAATGGCGACATGTTCTCCACCACGCCGGTTGGCAGCGATCCGTCGCTGGTCAATCTGCTGGATGAGAAAGGCGTCGAATATAGCGGCAAGGCACAGGAACAGGCCAGTATCTGGCAGATCATCCTGGTCCAGTCCCTGCCCTTCCTGCTGATCCTCGGCATCGCCTTCTTTGTGCTGCGCCAGATGCAGAAGGGCAGCGGCTCGGGCGCCATGGGCTTCGGCAAGTCCAAGGCCAAGCTGCTGACCGAAAACAGGGCAAGGTCACCTTTGCCGATGTCGCCGGTATCGACGAAGCGCGCGAAGAGCTGGAAGAGATTGTCGAATTTCTGAAAACCCCGGACGCTTTGCCAAGCTGGGCGGCCAGATTCCGAAAGGCGCATTGCTCGTCGGTTCGCCTGGTACCGGTAAAACGCTGCTGGCCCGCGCTATCGCAGGCGAAGCGGGCGTGCCCTTCTTCTCGATCTCCGGTTCCGATTTTGTCGAAATGTTTGTCGGCGTCGGCGCCAGCCGTGTCCGCGACATGTTCGAACAGGCGAAGAAAAACGCGCCCTGCATCGTCTTCATCGACGAAATCGACGCGGTCGGCCGTCATCGTGGTGCTGGTCTCGGCAATGGCAATGACGAACGCGAGCAGACGCTGAACCAGCTGCTGGTCGAAATGGACGGTTTCGAGGCCAATGAAGGTATCATCATCATTGCCGCAACCAACCGTCCCGACGTGCTGGATCCCGCGCTGCTGCGTCCGGGCCGCTTTGACCGCCAGGTTGTTGTACCGCGCCCCGATATCGAAGGTCGCGAAAAGATTCTTGCTGTCCACATGAAGAAAGTGCCGCTGGCGCCAGACGTCGACGCGCGCACCATTGCGCGCGGCACGCCCGGCTTCTCCGGTGCCGATCTGGCCAATCTGGTCAACGAGGCAGCGCTGATGGCGGCCCGCCGTGGCAAGCGGATGGTCGCGATGAGCGAGTTCGAGGATGCCAAGGACAAGGTCATGATGGGCACCGAGCGCAAGTCGATGGTGATGACCGACGACGAGAAGAAGATGACCGCCTATCACGAAGCCGGTCATGCCATTGTCTCGGTCCACGAACCGGCATCCGATCCGATCCACAAGGCAACCATCATCCCCCGCGGCCGTGCGCTCGGCATGGTGATGCGCCTGCCTGAACGGGACAATTACAGCTACCACCGCGACAAGATGCACGCCAATCTGGCGGTGTCGATGGGCGGACGCGTCGCCGAGGAAATCATATTCGGCTATGACAAAGTATCATCCGGCGCTTCCGGCGACATCCAGTACGCGACCAAGCTGGCCCGCGACATGGTGACACAGTGGGGCATGTCGGACCTGATGGGACCGTTGCAATATGAAGAGGAGCAAGGCGAAACCTTCCTCGGCTATTCGCAGTCCCAGCGCGTCCATATGTCCGACGAGACGGCCAAGAAGATCGATCTGGAAATCCGCAAGCTGATCGACGACAGCTATGACCGGGCGAAACATCTTCTGACCACCTATGAGGATCAGCTGCACGCGCTGGCCAATGCCCTGCTCGAATATGAGACGCTGTCCGGCGAGGAAATCGACGAGCTGGTCAAGACCGGCAAGTTCGAGCGTCCGGACGGCGGCGTGATCAAGCCGGCCGCCGTGCCGACGATCGGCACATCCATCCCGAAAGCGGGACGGAAGAAAAAAGGCCCGTTCGGCGATCCCGAACCGCAAGGCGCCTGATTCGCGATCCGGCAAAAGCCAGGACGAAGAAAAGGCCGCTCGGGATATTCCCGGCGGCCTTTTCTTTTGTCTCGGTGATATCTGCGGCGGACCGCCAACCGTCTAGCGGCGGCCGTAATCTCCGGCGACGCCAGCGCTGCGTGGTGGGGCAGCGGCTGTCAGGCGAAGCGCTTCGGCCGACTGGCTGATCGAACCGATTTCATCCGGCGTATCGTCGTCGTCGATAAGAACCTTCTGCAGCGACTGAATCAGGCTTTCCTGCAGATCCTTCGGCTTGACGGTTTCTTCCGCGATTTCGCGCAGGGCGACAACCGGGTTTTATCGCGATCGCGATCGACAGTCAGCTCTGCGCCGCCCGAAATCTCACGTGCGCGCTGGGCAGCAAACAACACCAGATCAAACCGGTTTGTGACTTTATCAACGCAATCTTCAACCGTAACGCGAGCCATAAGGCGCTCCTGATTCTGCAAACTATAGGAAAAGAGGCCTGCATGTAGGGCTATGGGCGGGATTTGTCAACAAATCAGGGCGGGCCAAAGCATGAGCCGGCAAAGCGATACCCAATCTAATGGTTTGTCGGTGCGACGGGGATAATCTATGCCCCGACATCATGGAAAACACCCCCGCGAATAAACTGTTATGGCAAGCCGGACGAGCGCAATGGTTCGACGTCGGCGGGAACCGGCTGCGGCTGGTCCGTGCGCCGGACGAACGCCTTTCCGCGCTGGTGAACATGCTCGAGCGGGCCGACGAAAGCCTCCGGCTTTTCTTCTACATGTTCGAGGATGATCTGATCGGCCGGAAAATTCTCGATATCCTGATAGCCGCCTGCGAACGGGGCGTTGCCGTGGAAATGATGGTCGACAGTTTTGGCTCCAATGGCGCGCCGCGCGCCTTTTTCGATCCGTTTGTCGCGGCGGGCGGGAAGTTCAGGGTCTTCAGCCCGCGTTTCTCGACCAGCTATTTTGTCCGCAATCATCAAAAGATGATCATCGCGGATGATTGCTGCGCCCTGATCGGCGGGTTCAACATCGCCGATGAATATTTTGCCGTGCATCAGCAGACCGGCGCAGACGACCAGAGCGACGATAGCTGGGAAGATCTGGGTCTGGAAATAAAGGGGCCCGAGGTTGCCAGTCTCGCGAGCTATTTTCGGCTATTGTCCAACTGGGTGTACCAGGACAATGGCAATATGCGTTCGCTGCGCAGGATGGTGCGCCATTGGGAGGCCGGCGCGGGCAAGTTCCAGTGGCTTCTCGGCGGACCGAGCAATCGCCTGAGCCGCTGGGCGCGGGCGATCAAGAATGATCTGGAGAATGGCAGCAGGCTTGATCTCGTCTCCGCCTATTTTTCTCCGGGACAGGGCCTGTTGCGGCGGATTGGCGGACTGTCGAAGCGCGGCGGGCGAAGCCGGATCATATTACCCGGCAAGACCGACAATGGCGCGACCATGGGGGCGAGCCGGCTGCTCTACGGATATCTGCTGAAACGGCATGCGCGCCTGTTCGAATTCCAGCCCAGACGCCTCCACACGAAACTGGTGGTCGTCGATGATGCCGTCTATATCGGTTCGGCAAATTTCGATCTGCGCAGCCTGTTCATCAATGTGGAAATGATGCTGCGGATCGAGGATGGTGCCTTCGCCGATCATGCGCGCAGCGTGATCGACATCCTGCACGAGCAGAGTGAAGCCATCACGCCGGCGTTGCACAAATCCCGCCGCACCCTTCTCAACCGGCTGCGCTGGACCCTGTCCTATTTTCTGGTGAACACGCTGGACTATCGGGTTACTCGCCGATTCAATTTCGGCTTCCTGAAATAGCCGCCGGCTATCGGGTCCAACCGGTTTGCGCGCCGGCCGGGGCAATCTGTCGCAGCAGGAGAATCATTCACCGCAACCGGCGGTTTTGCCCCTGTTCAGACGGGGTCGGGTAGTTAGAAGGCTATATGAACATAACAACAGCAGACGATCGGCCGCTCATGAGACATTTTCGGCATTTCTTGACCTTGATGCTCACCGTCACACTGGCAGCCTGTGTTTCCGCCTCGAACCGCCCGACGGCAAAGCCGGGCAAGGCTCCGCCCCCGTCTACCAGAACCCGGCCCCCTCGGCCCCGCCTGCCACAAATACATCCCGAGAACGGCCCGACCCTGCGCTGGTCCGCGAGATCGACCAGCTGTGGCGGACCTTTCCGGGGAAGACCGGCATTGCGATCAAACGGATCGATGGCGAATGGGAATTCGGCCACCGGATCGACGAATATTTCCCGCAGCAAAGCGTGTCCAAACTCTGGGTGGCCATGGCCATGCTCGACAAGATCGACCAGGGCCGGGCGTCCCTGTCCGACCCGATCCGTATCGGCAAGGAAGACCTCACCCTGTTCCACCAGCCGATGGCGGTTGAGGTCGAACGGGAAGGCGCCGTGGTGAAATCCGTCTATACGCTGCTGGAAAAGGCCCTGGCCAGCAGCGACAATACCGCGAATGACGCCCTGTTGCGGCACGCCGGCGGCCCCGAGGCCGTGCGCAAGTTCATCGACAAGAACGATCTGGGAAAAATCCGCTTCGGTCCCGGCGAGCGGCTGTTGCAGGCCGGCATTGCCGGAATGGAATGGAAGCAGGACCTGTCCTATCGCCGGTCCTTCTATGCAGCCCGTGCAAAAGTGCCGGTCGAACGGCGCCGCCAGTCGCTTGACGCCTATCTGGCAGATCCGGTTGACGGAGCCAGTCCGCGCGCAATCGTCCGCGCGCTCGACAAGCTGGCCCGCGGGGAACTGCTCTCGCCCAATTCAACCAAATTGCTGCAGTCGATATTGAAGCGCACGCGCAGCGGTCCCAACCGGCTGAAGGCCGGTGTACCTGCGGGCTGGGAATTTCTGCACAAGACCGGCACCGGCCAGGTGCTGGGTTCGGTGGCGACCGGCTATAATGATATCGGCATCATGACCGCGCCAGATGGTACGCGCTATGCAGTGGTGGTGATGCTGGGTGATACGACCGCCTCGATTCCCGAACGCATGCGTATGATGCAGGCGGTAACACGGGCCGTGGGCCGCTATCACCCGGGCTGACGCTATTCGCCTTCAACCTCACCGACAGTAATATTTTCCGTCAAATCGGGCGGCTCGTTGCGCTCGTCCAGCATTTTCGCCGCCTCGTCCAGCGCCTTGGCCTCGCCGACGGTCACGCCACCGGGTCCGGGGTCATTTTGCGCCGGACCGCAGGCGGCCAGTCCGGCCAATATCATGATGCTGACAATGCTTCTCATGACATCTCCATAAAGACTGTTCGAGCCGGACCAAAGACAAAAAAAAGGGCCGTCCGCAGACAGCCCTTTTTCTTGTAGATTTTATAAAGCTTAGTTGACTGCGTCTTTTGCGGCAGCGGCAGCTTTGTCTACTGCATTGTTTGCAGCATCCTTGGCAGCAGCGCCAGCCGTTTTAGCAGCTTCGCCAGCGGCTACAGCAGCTTCACCAGCGGCATCAGCAGCTTCGGCAGTTGCTTCAGCGGCTGCTTCGCCCATGGCGTCAGCTTCGCCTTCGGCAGCATCCATGGCATCAGCAGCAGCTTCTTCAGCCGTTGCTTCCGTGCCTTCTACTGCTTCTTCAGCACCGGTTTCGGCATTGTCTGCGCCGGAGCATGCGGCCAGGCCAAGTGCAGCGGCGAGTACGATTGATGTTGTAACTTTTTTCATTGGGGTAACCCTCTATTTTAGTCCTCAAAACCAAGCCGGCGGGGAGTTTTATCAGCTCCTCTGGCCTGCGGTGCCCATCTTTAGCGATATGGCCGAATGAACGCAATGAAGAACCTGATTTGGCCCTTTCTGCGGTGTAAAATCTCCTAGACCTGACAAGCGAATGATAAAGCCACGGGCGAAAGATCAAGCCGATTGACCAGATATAAAGATTTCTTTATATAGCTATTCAACATGGACCAAATTTTGAACATATTCAGGGCACTTGCCGACCCTACACGTTTGCGAATCATGCTGTTGCTACAGAAAATGGAACTGGCCGTCGGCGAACTGGCACAAATTCTGGACCAGAGCCAGCCGCGCATTTCCCGCCATATCAGAATATTGGACGAAGCCCGACTGGCAGAACGCCGCAAAGAAGGAAGCTGGGTCTTTCTCAAGCCCGGACCGGCTTCCGAACTGGATATATTGGGACGTATTTTCCGTTCGGACAAGGTGGCAAAGTCCGAACAGGCGCTGCAGGACCAGGCGCAGCTGGCACTGGTTCGCAAGGCGCGCGCCGAAATGGCCGAGCGCTATTTCTCGGCCCATGCCGAAGAATGGGACGCCATCCGCTCGCTCCATCTGCCCGAAGAGGAAGTCGAGCGGGCGATGCTCGCCCTGCTGCGCGATGCGCCGCTGGGCCGGATGCTCGATATCGGAACCGGCACGGGCCGGATGGTCGAACTGTTCGGAGCCTCGGCACAATCGGTCGTCGCGATCGACAACAGCCCCGAAATGCTGCGGCTGGCAAGGGCAAAACTGCTCGAGAGCGAAAGCGACGGCGAGCCCGGTCTGGTACAGAAAACCGAGTTGAAGCAAGGCGACTTCAACAATCTGCCGCTGGAAAATGGTGCGGTGGACAGCGTCATTCTCCATCAGGTCCTGCATTATGCACAGCATCCCGAAGCCGTTCTGGTCGAAGTATCGCGGGTCTTGAGACCGGATGGCCTGGTCCTGATCGCCGATTTCGCTGCCCATGACCGGGAAGACCTGCGCACCGAACATGCCCACGCAAGGCTGGGTTTCAGCGATGACAGCATGAAACATTGGCTCGGCGCATCGCATCTGGACCTTGTACAGACCAGAACGCTCGATGGCGGCGAGCTGACGGTGAAAATCTGGGTTGCCAGAAAAACCACCGTGCCCAGCCTGCATCCCGGTTCCGGCAAATTGTCTCCCCGAAGTAAAAATTTGAAAAGAGCATCAGCATGAATAATCCGAAGCGGCCGATGGGGCTGATCGAACTGGAAGAGGCCAAGCGGGCGCTGGATGCTCCGCTTTTTGCAGGATTGAGCGGCGATGCCGATGTGTCGTTCGAATTTTTCCGCCGAAATCGGAAAAGATGGAAAAGACCCTCTGGGATAGCGTGGTCACGCTGCAACCGCTTAGTCCGCGCTTTGTCTCGGTGACTTATGGTGCGGGTGGCACCACGCGCGAACGCACCCATGCCACGGTCGCCAGAATTGCGCAGGAAACCGATATTCCGGCTGCGGCGCATCTGACCTGCGTCGGTGCCAGCAAGGCGGAAATCGCTGACGTCGCCCGCTCCTATTGGGATGCCGGCGTTCGCCATATTGTCGCCTTGCGCGGCGATCCGCCAACCGAAGGCCAGGCTTTCGAGCCCCATCCGCAAGGCTATGCCAGCGCTGCCGATCTGGTGAAGGGCCTGAGCGATATCGCGCCTTTCGAGATATCGGTGGCCGCCTATCCGGAGACCCATCCCGATGCCGACTGCCCGCAGAGCGACCTCGACAATCTCAAGCGCAAGCTCGACGCGGGAGCTACCCGCGCGATTACCCAGTTTTTCTTCACCGCCGAAGCCTTCTTCCGCTTCCGCGATGCCGCAGCGGCCGCCGGGATCGATGCGGAACTGGTACCCGGCATATTGCCGGTGTCGAACGTGGCCCAGACCCGCAAGTTCGCCGGCATGTGCGGCGCGGAAATCCCGGCATGGATGAACGACCTGTTCGAAGGGCTGGACGACCATCCTTCGGCGCGGCAACTGATCGCGGCCACGGTGGCCGCGGAACTGTGCCGCAAGCTTTATGCCGGCGGTGTGCGGCAATTCCATTTCTACACGCTCAACCGGGCGGAGCTCAGCTACGCGATCTGCCATTTGCTCGGCAAGCGTCCGGGCGGCACGCAACAGGAGAAAGCGGCATGACCAGCGCACGCGAACAACTGACGACACTGGCCGAAGAGCGCATATTGGTATTCGACGGCGGCTATGGCACGGCGATCCAGAACTATCGGCTGGGCGAAGATGATTATCGCGGCAGTCTCGACCTGACCGACGACCAGAAGGGCAATAATGATCTGCTCAGCCTGACCCGGCCGGACATCATTGAAGCCATTCATACGTCCTATCTCGAATCCGGCGCCGACATAATCGAAACCAACACCTTCAGTTCGACCGAGATCAGCCAGGCCGATTATGGCTGCGAACATCTGGTCCGCGACCTGAACGTCAAGTCGGCCGAGATCGCGCGCGCGGCTTGCGACAAGGCCGAGGCCAAAGACGGACGGCCACGTTTTGTCGCCGGGTCCATCGGCCCGACCAACAAGACGCTGTCCCTGTCCCCCGATGTCAACGACCCGGGTTTCGCGAAATCGACTATGACTATCTGAAAGGCGTCTACCGGGCGCAGTGCGACGCGCTGATCGAGGGCGGCGTCGATTTTCTGCTGATCGAAACGATCTTTGACACGCTCAACGCCAAATGCGCAGGGATGGCGGCGATGGAAGCCGCCGAAGCGAGCGGGCGGGATATCCCTCTGATGATCTCGATGACCTTGACCGACCTGTCCGGCCGCAATCTGTCGGGCCATACGGTCGAGGCTTTCTGGCACGCGGTCCGGCACCTGAAGCCGCTGACCATCGGCCTCAACTGTTCCTTTGGCGCCGACCAGCTGCGTCCCCATCTCGCCATGCTGGCGAAAGAGGCGGATACGCTGATCATGGCCTATCCCAATGCCGGTCTGCCCAATGATCTCGGCGAATATGACGAAATGCCGGACGAGACGGCGGAATTGATCGGTGACTGGCTGAAAGATGGCCTGGTCAATATTGTCGGCGGCTGCTGCGGCACCACGCCGGAGCATATTGCAGCCATCGCAAAGGCGGTTGCCGATCAGGAGCCGCGCAGGATACCCGATGTGACGGTCCGGACGCGGCTTTCGGGTCTCGAGCCGTTTACGATGGCGGCCTGAACAAACGGATTTTTTTCGTATCGCGCGGGGGCGTGGCACGGATCGCGTAAAATGAATGTCGCTCGGCTCCGGTCGGGACCAACGGATAACAATAATATATTATGACACAGTCCTCTTCCACCAATTTCGTCAATATCGGCGAACGCACCAATGTTACCGGCTCGGCGCGCTTCAAGAAGCTCATTCTCAACGATGACTATGAAGCCGCGGTCGAGGTCGCTCGCCAGCAGGTCGAGAATGGTGCGCAGGTGATCGATATCAACATGGACGAAGGCCTGCTCGACGCGCATCATGCGATGACCACCTTTCTCAAGCTGATCTCCGCCGAGCCCGATATTGCGCGGGTCCCGGTGATGATCGACAGCAGCAAATGGTCGGTGATTGAGGCGGGCCTGAAATGCGTCTCCGGCAAACCGATTGTCAACTCGATCTCGATGAAGGAAGGCGAAGAGGAATTCCTCAAACATGCGCGCAAGTGCATGGCCTATGGCGCCGCCGTCGTGGTCATGGCCTTTGATGAAACCGGACAGGCCGATACCAGGGACCGCAAGGTCGAGATTTGCGAACGCGCCTACAAGCTGCTGACCGGCATCGGCTTTCCGCCGGAAGATATTATTTTCGACCCCAATGTCTTTGCCATCGCCACCGGGATTGACGAGCATCGCCGCTACGGCATCGACTTTATCGAAGCGACGCGGGAAATCCGCAAACGCTGCCCGCATGTCCATATTTCCGGCGGCCTGTCCAACCTTTCCTTCAGCTTCCGCGGCAACGAGCCCGTCCGCAAGGCCATGCACAGCGTCTTCCTCTACCACGCGATCCCTGCCGGCATGGACATGGCGATCGTCAACGCCGGCCAGCTCGACATTTACGACGATATCGATCCGGAACTGCGCGAACTTTGCGAGGATGTGATATTCGACCGGCGCGAGGATGCGACCGACCGGCTGATCACGCTCGCCGAGAAATTCCGCGGCACCGACGAAGTGGCGGAAAAGGCAGCGGCAGAGTGGCGCGGCTATGAAGTGCACAAGCGGCTGGAACATGCGCTGGTCAAGGGTATCGACGCGCATATCATCGAAGACACCGAGGAAATGCGTCTCGCCGTCAAGGCGCGCGAAGGCCGCCCGATCGAAGTGATCGAAGGCCCGTTGATGGACGGCATGAATGTGGTCGGCGATCTGTTCGGTTCGGGCAAGATGTTCCTGCCACAAGTGGTGAAATCCGCCCGCGTGATGAAGAAGGCCGTCGCCCATCTCTTCCCCTATATCGAAGCCGAGAAGGACGAGAATGCCAAGGGCAAGGGCAAGATCATCATGGCCACGGTCAAGGGCGATGTGCACGATATCGGCAAGAATATCGTCGGCGTCGTGCTGCAGTGCAACGGCTTTGAAGTCATCGATCTGGGCGTCATGGTCGCCTGGACCGACATCCTGAAGGCCGCGAACGAAAATGATGCGGATATCATTGGGCTGTCGGGGCTGATTACGCCCTCGCTCGATGAAATGGTGACCGTTGCCGAAGAAATGGAGCGGGCAAAATGTCGGTGCCGCTGCTGATCGGCGGCGCGACCACGTCAAAAACGCACACGGCGCTGCGGATAGAACCTGCCTATTCCGGACCCACGATCTATGTGCTGGACGCCAGCCGCGCCGTCGGCGTGGCTTCGCAACTGGTCAGCGACACCCAGGCCGAGCCCTTTATCGCCAAACCCGCGAAGATTACGAGCAGGTGCGGATCGCACGCGCCGGCAAGACCGGGAAGAAACTGGCGACTCTCGAAGAAGCCCGCGCCAATGCCGCTGTGGTCGACATGAGCCTCAAGGCCCCGGCACCCGCCAAGCCGGGAGTGCACGTCTATGAAGACTGGGACCTTGCCGATTTGCGCGACTATATCGACTGGACGCCGTTTTTCCGCGCCTGGGAACTGGCGGGCAATTATCCGGCAATCCTGACAGACAAGATCGTCGGCGAGAGCGCAACGGACCTGTTCCGCGATGCGCAGGCGATGCTCGACCAGATTATCGAGGAAAAATGGCTGACCGCGAAAGGCGTTGCCGGCCTCTGGCGCGCCCGGCGCGAGAATGACGATATTCTCGTCTCGCCGGACAATGCGGAATTCACGCTGCCGATGCTGCGGCAGCAGGTGGTCAAGCGCGGCGGCAAGCCGAACAATTGCCTCGCCGATTTCACCGATAGCCAGGACGACTGGATCGGCGGCTTTGCCGTCACCGCCGGCCACGGTATCGAAGAACATGTCCAGCGGTTCGAAATGGACAAGGATGACTATAACAGCATCCTGCTGAAGGCGCTGGCCGACCGGCTGGCCGAGGCCTTTGCCGAGCGCATGCACGAACATGTCCGGAAAGACCTGTGGGGCTATGCCGCGGACGAGCATTTGAACAACAAGGACCTGATCCGCGAGAAATATCAGGGCATCCGCCCTGCCCCCGGCTATCCCGCCTGCCCGGACCATAGTCTGAAACCGATATTGTTCGACATGCTGGATGCGACAGAGAATACCGGTATCGAGCTGACCAGCGGCTTTGCGATGACGCCGACCGCTGCGGTTTCCGGTTTCTATTTTGCCCATCCGCAGGCCGATTATTTCGGCGTGGCCCGGATCGGCGAGGACCAGGTCGAGGAATATGCGACGAGACGCGGTGTGTCGGTGGATCAGGCACGACAGTGGCTGCGCCCCAATCTCAACGAATAAGCCTGGCGGATTAACCCTTTAACCTTTGTCGCTCAGCCTGGATTCATCTGGGACGGCCCATGCTTTTATATTGTTTGCCATCGTGGCAAGCGATATTGAAAATGCCCTATTCCCCCGATTCAGGATGGCCGAAATGAATTTCAAGACCCCGCTGATCGCCGCATTCATCACGGCTTCTGTCGCCGGAACCGCTGTGCAGGCGCAGCGCGATGCGCCGTTCAAGGTTCAGGAAACCGGCGAAACCTTTGGTCGTCTGGCCGAGGCGGTTGCAGCCATCGGCGGCAATAACGCCACGATCGTCATCGCGCCCGGATCCTATGGCGATTGCGCCGTCCAGAAAGCCGGCCGTATCACCTACAAGGCAGCGGTCCCCGGCCAGACCATATTCGATGGCGGCGTTTGCGAGGGCAAGGCCAGTCTGGTGCTGCGCGGCAAAGCGGCCACGATCAACGGCATCATCTTCCAGAACCAGCGGGTTCCCGACGGCAATGGCGCCGGCATCCGGATCGAGCGCGGGGATCTCTATATCTACAACGCCATGTTCCGGAACGCCGAACAGGGCATATTGAGCGCCGATGATCCGAGCGCGGAAATCGTCATCGACCGGTCAACCTTCCAGCGGCTGGGACGCTGCGATCGCGGCCTGTCCTGCGCGCACAGCATCTATATCGGCGATTTCGGATCGCTGAAGGTGACCAACAGCCGGTTCGAAAAGGGCAGCGGCGGCCATTATGTCAAAAGCCGCGCACCCCGGGCGACGATCAACAACAACAGTTTCGATGACACGCAGGGCGCGCGACCAATTACATGATCGACCTGCCGGCCGGTGCCACCGGTGTGATCAGCGGCAATGTTTTCGTGCAGGGGCAGAACAAGGAAAACTGGAGCGCCTTCATTGCCATCGCCGCCGAAGACCGCGACCATAGTTCAGAGGGGCTCAACATCCACTCCAACAGCGCCTCGCTCGCCAAAGGCGTGAACCGGAACACCTGGTTTGTCGCCGACTGGAGCGGTGACCAGCTGCGGATTGCCAACAATAGCCTCGGACGCGGCCTGACCCGCTACCAGCGGCGCTAGAACCCCGCCGGCTTCACTCGCAGCTGTTTGCCGCCCCGCCGTCAATATCCAGACATTGTCCGTCGGTTTCGTCGGCGGGAATTTCCACACCGACAAGCGCGCCCAGCGTCGGGGCGATATCGACGGTCATCACCGACAGCGGCTGTTCAAAATGCCGGATGCCTTGGTGCCAGAATAATAGCGGAACCCGGCGGTCATAGTCCCAAGGGCTGCCATGGGTTGCGACATATCCGCGCGCGGTCGTGGCAATCGGGGTTATGCCCTTTTTCAGCAGAACGACGAAATCGCCGGACCGGTCGGGATGGAACGAGGCGCGGGCGCGCTGTTTGAGCGTCCATTCCTCGGGTGACCCGCGCGGCACGTCTGTCGCGGCAATCTCGTCGCGATCCAGCACCATTTCCACCTGCGCATGAGCGGCAATCAGGGCGATCGCGCTATCCTTGACCTGTTTGCGCTGCATTTCGGAAAGGTCGGTGCTGACATAATAATCACCAAAGGGGCCGTCGGCGAAGAGCACGGGCTTGTCGCCGGAAATCTGCAACCCTTCGGCCACCTTCTTGCCGATGGTCCTTGCATTGAGATTGGGATCGATCCGCGCTGCGGTCGGTACGCCCTGCAGGCTCATTCGCTCCGGCAGATCCAGGCCGCCGTGATCGGCGGTCAGCATGACGACATAATCGATGCCCTCGCCGTCCAGAATATCGAAAAATTCGCCCAGCGACCGGTCCAGCTCGCTCATCTGAATGCACATCTCCAGCCCTTCGGTGCCAAAGCCATGGCCGATATAGTCGGTGGCCGACAGTCCGATCGACAAGATGTCGGTGGCTTCGCCCTGCCCCAGCTTGAGCTCGTTGAGCAAGACGGTGGCTGCATCGATCACCGATCCGTCGAAGTCCGGAGAACCGCGGTAAATGCTCGCCGCACCTTCGGGACGCTGAAAGGCATAGTCGCCGACCGACTTGCCCTCGCCATGCGCAATGCGGGCGTTGCGCGCAGCGCAATGGGCCGGCACCGCATAAGCCGGGCGCGCCTTGTCGATAGTCGAAGCAATGGACTCGTTGAGCGCCGCGATTGCCGGCATTGTCGTGCGGCCCTGCAGCGTGGAAAAGCCCTTGCCTTTCCACCAGTAGATCTCGTCGACATCATGGCCGCCCATCATCAGAGCGGCCCGGTCCTTGCCCGCAACTGCAACATTGCGAGACTCGGGCGAGATTTTTTGAGCCGGTCGCCCAAAGTCGGCACCAGCAAATGCCAGACCGAAGCGACATAATCGCCCTGCGTTGGAGCCGTAATATCGCCAAAGCTGGTGCCGTCGATCCGCTCGTCCTCGGCGCAATAGACGGTCTTGTCCTCGCGCGCGATCGACAGGTCGATCCAGTTATTGGCAATGATGCCCGCGCGGCCGGAATGGACGCCGGTCATGATCGTCGAATGACCCGGGCAGGTTTCGGTCGCGGCATGCGACTGGTAACCGGACGGAAAGACCGCGCCATTCGCCAGCCGGTCCAGCCCCCCGGTGAAGCTGCGGCGATATTCGCTAAACAGATCGGCGGAAAACTGGTCCACCGAAATGGCGACAACCAGCTTCGGCGGGGCTTTGTCGGTGCCGCTGTGATCTTCCGCATTTGCGCTGCCGGAAAATATGATAGACGCGGTCAGGGCTGTAACTAGGGTCAAATTTCGCACGAATGGTCCTCACTGATGAATGTCGCTATAGAAAGCGGCCCCCCAATAGCCTAAATGCGATTAAACAGGAAATAGTGAGTTTTTATGACATCTGATTTTCGCCTATTTTCGATCATGCTTATGTTCGCGGCGCTGTTTCTGGCCCCGGCTGCGCAGGCGCAGAACCGGCTGGGCAATGCAGAGTTGAATGTGCCAGCCACATTGGTGGCGGAATCGCAGCAGGTGAAGGCGGGAGAAAGCGTCACTCTCGCCTTTGTCATGGAACCGAAGCCGACCTGGCACGGCTATTGGGAAAATCCCGGCGATGCCGGCATCGGCATGAGCTTTGACTGGACCTTGCCCGCGGCGTCACCGCCGGAACGGCAAAATTTCAGGTTCCCGACCGGCTGCTAATCTCGGGGATCATGAACTATATCTACAAGGGCGACTATGCCGTCCTTGTTACCCTCTCTCTGTCCGACGCCGTCCGTCCCGGACCGCTGCCGATATCGGTAAAATCCGAATGGCTGTCCTGCACCGACGAGATTTGCGTGCCCGAACAGGACGAACTGTCGATCACCCTGCAGGTTGTCGGCAAGGACGCATCGGTCGTGCCGGACAAGAGATTTGACGGATTCCGTGCCGCTCTTCCCCGCCCTCTCGGCAGCGAAGGCAGTTTTGCCGTGGACGGAGACCTGTTTCGCCTGTCCATTCCGCTGCCCGCCAATATCGAGATCGACCAGCCCTATTTCTTCATCCTGGAAGACGGTGTTGTCGACTATGCCGCGCCCCAGACATTCAACCGCGATGGCGATCGCCTGATGCTCGAAACCGGTGCGCGCGGCGACGGCTTTGAAACCATAAGCGGCATATTGAAAATCGGCGATCACAACGGCTTTCTGGTCACCGCCAGCAAAGGCGAAGTCGCGATGACCGGCCTTCCTCTTGCTGGCGAAAGCGCGACAAACAGCAGCGAG
>NZ_PYIA01000125.1:0-516 GCF_013265645.1 Sphingopyxis sp. BSNA05
CGGTCTCTCGACTTCGCTCGAGACGAACGGAGCCTTTGCATGATGAAATCTATGTCCGACAGTATCATAGCCTGACGTCAAGCCGTCAATCTCGCAGGACACCAGGTCATCGCCGAAGATCGCCACGATGCCGCTCAGCGGCCGCACCCAGCGCAGGCTTTCGGTCGACAGGCTGGCTTCGCCCCAGCGCATCGATTTCGGCCAGGGAAAGGCTTTGATAATCGCCGGAATGGCTTCCGCCAGAACATCCTTGGTATCGCGACCCGGCTTGTTGATCACCGCGAAATAGGTCGCACGTCCCTTGACGTCGCGCACTTCCAGCTGGTCGCGGGTAACGCCGTTCTTGCGGCAGAAACCCTCGACCGCCTGATCGGGCGCCGCTTCCGGTGGGCCCTTGGCTTCCTCGCTGACCGCTTCGGTCTGCTCGGGCAGGTCTTTGGCAATGAGCGCGAGCCGTCTTGGCGTCGAATAGACGGTGATCGCGCCGGCTTTCAGGCCGCTTCCGCCATTTGCGCG
>NZ_PYIA01000126.1:0-301 GCF_013265645.1 Sphingopyxis sp. BSNA05
GGTAATTGACGAATATCTGGACGTGGCCCATGCCTTCTTCAACAAAAAGGACGCCGGTTTTGTGAACGGGCTTCTGGATAGCATCGCGAAGCAGGTTCGGGGCTGACCTAGATCCCCCCGGCTGCCACGGGGGAGAATATGTCCTACTTTCTAGACCGGCTGGATCCGGCCTTCCGCGACATGATCGAGGCGGACGGGCCCTTTCTTTTCGAGATATTGAAGAGCGATGCACGATCGATGTACAACTACGTAACGGTCTAGCACGAACGATGTACAGCTAGATCGAGCATCATCGAGTACA
>NZ_PYIA01000127.1:0-593 GCF_013265645.1 Sphingopyxis sp. BSNA05
AGCGAAGCAATCCAGTGCGGCGCGCGGGGCACTAGATTGCCGCGTCGCTGCGCTCCTCGCAATGACGGGGGCAAATAATGCCAACAGGATTAGTAGCCCTACTCGACGACGTCGCAGCCATTGCGAAAGTCGCTGCCGCGTCGATTGACGATATCGGTGTCGCCGCAACGCGTGCCGGCACGAAATCCGCTGGTGTGGTGATCGACGATGCGGCGGTTACGCCGACCTATGTCACCGGTTTTGATCCGTCGCGCGAATTGCCGATGATCTGGAAAATCACCAAGGGATCGTTCAAGAACAAACTGGTCTTTTTGCTACCCGCAGCGGTCCTATTGGGGCAATTTGCGCCCTTTTTGATACCGATCATCCTCATTTTCGGCGGATTGTTCCTCTGTTACGAAGCGGCCGAGAAGGTCCTGGAATTTTCCACGTCGACGAGTCCACAAAGCATGAGCAGCCCGCGATTATCGAGGGCCGGGGCGCGAGAAAGAGATGGTCTCGGGCGCGATCCGTACCGACCTGATCCTGTCCGGCGAGATCATGGCTATCGCGCTGTCCGAACTGACGACCAGGCTGGTGGGAACAGGCGATCA
>NZ_PYIA01000128.1:0-51778 GCF_013265645.1 Sphingopyxis sp. BSNA05
CGTCATCCTGAACTCGTTTCAGGACCTCCCTCCGCACGCGCCCTATCCAGAGCGATCCTGAACCAAGTTCAGGATGACCAACCTGTGATAACGAACCTGTGACGACGAACCTGTAATGGCGCCCCCCGCCAACCCACTATCCCGCCCGTGACCCGCCCCGGTGCCACGGCAAAGATTCCCAAATCCGAACCTGTCAGAATGCCCAATTGGAAGAATTGGAGGCATGTTTCCCGCGAATGGGCAGACGCATCCGCGAGGAGGGGCGGGATTGTCTTTGGCGTGGGTGTTGCCGGCCGGAAGGTGGGGCAAAATTGTGCCAAATTTCGGCGGAAAATGCGCGAGGCGTGACGGGTTTATGACCAAAATGGCGAATATATGACGGGAAATGGCGATTTTTGACGTGCCGGTCAGGGCGCATTTGATTCCGTCTCCGCAGCGCTAACAAGATGGGAGTGCTGCGTCCGAATGGCACTATGACGCCGTAGACCTTGCCGAGGGTGCTTGGTGTTATTGGGGGGACACTGTCGATTAGTGGGTGAGGGTCGAAAATAAAGTGCACTGTTATCGTAATTCCATGTGTCGGCTAGAAGGCGATCTAAATGTTTGCTTCAGATTTGCGGATTCTTACACCCACTTCACCATCGTCATTCTATTTTTATTGATTCGAATGTTAGAAAAGTTCACATTCTACCATTGGAGGGGCGAAAAATGAAATTGAGTGCATTTGAAGTCAATGAGTTCCGGAGCGTCTGGAATTCAAATCTTTGCGAAACCGAAGATATCACTTGTTTAGTCGGTAAAAACGAAGCTGGTAAAACAACTTTGTTGAAGGCTCTTTACAACCTTTCTCCAATTCTCACCAATAATGGTTCATTTGATCCGGTTAATGATTACCCCCGACGAGAGGCTAGCGAATATCAAGACGCGGTGGAGCAAGGATCAAGACGCCCGGCTGAAGTTGTGAAAGGTTACTACAAGCTCGAAGATGACGATATTGCGGTTGTGGCAAGGGTCTTTGGCAATGTAGCTCTGACATCAGATGTTCTCACGCTGACCAAATATTACGATAATTCAATGACCTATACACTCTCATTTGATGAGGGAGCCGCACGAAAGTATGTAATTGAAAGTTGTAATTTGACCGACACGGTCAAGGCCGATCTGACGGAAGCGGCTAGTTGGGATGATTTAAACAAAAAACTCGCTGGGCTGGAGCAGACGGATGAAGTGGCTGGGTTACAAGAACTTGTTGAGTCAATAATACCCCAAACTGCGGGTTATTACGCTTTCAACTCACTTCTCGATAGTCGTGTCCCCAAGTTTCTTTATTTTGACGAGTACTATCAAATGAGGGGGCACGAAAATATTCAAGCATTGATTAAACGGCGTGACAGCGGCGATCTTTTGCCTTTCGATCATCCTCTTTTGGGTTTGATTAACCTCGCACGATTAAACCTCGATGATCTGCTAAATGCTCAACGCACTATTGAACTCGTGAATAGGCTTGAGGGTGCCAGCAATATTCTAACACGGCAGATATTGAAATATTGGTCTCAAAATAAGCATTTGCAGATGAAGTTTGATATTCGTGATGCCAGGCCGGAAGACCCCGAAGGAATGCAAAGCGGTCACAATATTTGGGGGCGCGTTTATGATCAGGTGCATTGGGCAACAACTGAGTTGGGGTCGCGTTCTAAGGGGTTTGTTTGGTTCTTTTCGTTTTGGCATGGTATGAAGACGTCAAGCGTGACAACGCAAATGTGATTCTGCTTTTGGATGAACCGGGGCTTTCATTGCATGGCAGAGCGCAAGCTGATCTTCTCAGCTACATTGAGCAGGAATTGAAGCCTAATCACCAAGTTATTTACACAACCCATTCACCATTCATGGTTGACCCGGACAACTTTGATCGTGTGCGGATTGTTCAAGATGCCGGTATAGATTCTGATGATCCGTTGCCAAAAGAAAGTGACGGGACAAAGGTCCTAACAGATATATTTGATGCGTCAGACGACAGTCTTTTCCCATTACAGGGTGCCTTGGGTTATGACATCCATCAAACATTATTCGTTGGACCAAATTGCCTCATTGTTGAGGGGGCTGCGGACCTATTGTTTTTGCAAGCGATGAGTAGCATTTTAGAGAAAGAAGGTCGAACGGGGCTGGACGAGAATTGGACAATAACCCCCGTAGGAGGGAGTGGAAAAGTTTCTACTTTTGTCTCCCTGCTGGGGCAGCAAAAGGGACTAAAAATTGCGACGCTGCTCGACATTGCCAGTTCAGATCGTGAGACAGTGGAATCGCTATATAAAAGGAAGCTGTTGGAGAAAAACGGGTTTTAACTTATGCCGACTTTGTCGATGAAGATGAGGCGGATGTCGAAGATATGTTTGAAGTGTCGTTTTACATTGGATTAGTGAATGCAGAGTTTAGCGATCAGCTTAGCACCAAAATCACTAAGGCAAAGCTTAACCAAAAACTTCCTCGAATTTTGAAAGCCATTGAAGAGTTTTTGAAGGATGAACCGCTGTCTTTTGGCAAATTTGGTCACTTTAGGCCTGCCCGCTATTTCAATGAAAACTTAGGGAAATTGGAATCAAAGCTGTCCGATGATACGAAAAATCGGTTTGAAGAAGCGTTTAAGCGACTTAACTCCCTTATTTGACTTTATGATGGAAGTTGCCAACCCTCCCGTCCAACTATTGACGAAACTCCGAATCCCGTCTAAGGGCCGCGCTTCCGCTTCTTCGGGCTCCGCTCGACGCCGCAGAAAACTTACATAGGCAAAACACTTGCCGCCACATTGGGCGGTGAGAGTAACCCCTGCATCATGCAGGACCATTTCTACTATAAGGTGAAGACTTTATGCCAACGATTAACCAGCTCGTCCGTAAAGGGCGGGTGCCCCAGAAGACGAAGTCCAAGGTGCCGGCCATGGAAGCCAACCCACAGAAACGTGGCGTTTGCACCCGTGTCTACACAACGACTCCAAAGAAACCAAACTCCGCTCTGCGTAAGGTTGCCAAGGTTCGCCTGACCAACCAGCGCGAGGTCATCAGCTATATTCCCGGTGAAGGTCATAACCTTCAGGAACATAGTGTTGTCCTGATCCGCGGCGGTCGTGTTCGCGACCTTCCCGGTGTGCGTTATCACGTACTGCGCGGCGTTCTCGATACCCAGGGTGTCAAGGACCGGAAGCAGAGCCGTTCGAAATATGGTGCCAAGCGTCCTAAATAAGTTTAGTTTCGGAGTTATAAGATATGTCACGTCGTCGTCGTCCCGAAAAACGGGTTATCCTGCCCGATCCGAAATTCAAGGATCTGGTGCTTTCGAAATTCATGAACAACCTGATGATGGATGGTAAGAAATCCACCGCAGAACGGATTGTTTATGGTGCATTTGACAGCGTTGAAGCCAAGGCCAAGAAAGACCCGCTTCAACTGTTCCATGATGCGCTCAACAACATCAAGCCGGGTATCGAAGTCCGCAGCCGCCGTGTCGGTGGTGCGACTTATCAGGTTCCCGTCGAAGTGCGTCCCGAACGTGCTCAGGCTCTGGCTATCCGCTGGATGATCTCTGCCGCTCGCGGCCGCAGCGAAACCACAATGGCAGCGCGTCTGTCGGGTGAAATTCTGGACGCTTCCAACAATCGCGGCAACGCGGTGAAGAAGCGCGAAGATGCGCACAAGATGGCGGAAGCCAACCGTGCCTTTGCTCACTACCGCTGGTAGTATAAGTTTAGACCGTTCGTCCTGAGCCTGTCGAAGGGCGCTTCTCGTCAGGGAAGCATATTCTCGATCGAGGCACTTCGGCAAGCTCAGTGCGAACGGACTTTATATCAAGATTTTGATAATCACAGGGCTGGCATTGTTCAGCCCATTTCACTATAGGGCGGCCAGAATTTGGTTCCCCACATACTGGAGTAAAGACTATGGCACGCAGCCATCCGCTCGAACGATATCGCAATATCGGCATTATGGCCCATATTGACGCTGGTAAAACAACGACCACCGAACGTATTCTTTATTATACGGGCAAGTCCTACAAGATCGGCGAAGTGCATGATGGCGCGGCGACGATGGACTGGATGGAGCAAGAGCAGGAACGTGGTATTACCATCACTTCCGCTGCGACCACCTGTTTCTGGAACGCCGAAGACCGCAAGGGTCCTGAGCACCGGATCAACATCATCGACACCCCGGGCCACGTTGACTTCACCATTGAAGTCGAGCGTTCGCTGCGTGTGCTCGATGGCGCGGTTGCCTGCTTTGACGGCGTTGCCGGCGTGGAACCACAGTCTGAAACCGTATGGCGTCAGGCTGACAAATATAAAGTGCCGCGGATGTGCTTCATCAACAAGCTCGACCGCACCGGCGCCAATTTCAAATTCTGCGTCGATTCGATCGTAGAGCGTCTCGGCGCGACCCCGGCTGTTCTCTATCTTCCGATCGGCATGGAAGCCGATCTGGTTGGCCTGGTCGACCTCGTCAACCAGCGTTCGATCACCTGGAAGAACGAAGATCTGGGCGCTGAATATACTTATGGCGAAATTCCTGCGGACATGGTCGACGAAGCGGCTGACTATCGCGAGAAGCTCATCGAACTTGCTGTCGAGCAGGACGATGATGTCATGGAACAATATCTCGAAGGCAACGAGCCTGATGTCGCGACCCTGAAGGCGCTGATCCGCAAGGGCACGCTGAACCAGAGCTTCGTGCCTGTGCTGTGCGGCTCCGCGTTCAAGAACAAGGGCGTCCAGCCTCTGCTCGACGCGGTTGTCGACTATATGCCAAGCCCGCTCGACGTTCCTGCCATTAAGGGCGTGAAGCTTGACGGCGAGACCGAAGATACACGGCCATCGTCCGATGACGAGCCGTTCTCGGCGCTGGCGTTCAAGGTCATGAACGATCCGTTCGTGGGCACGCTGACCTTCTGCCGCATCTATTCCGGCAAGCTGGAAAAGGGCACCTTGCTGAACTCGGTCAAGGACAAGAAGGAAAAAGTCGGCCGTATCCTCGAAATGCACTCCAATGACCGCAAGGACATTGAAGAGGCGTTCGCCGGCGACATCGTCGCTCTGGCAGGCATGAAAACGACCACGACCGGTGACACGCTGTGTGACTCCGCGCATCCGATCATTCTGGAACGCATGGAATTCCCGGAACCGGTTATCGAGCTTTCGGTGGAACCAAAGACCAAGGCCGACCAGGAAAAGATGGGCGTTGCCCTGAACCGCCTGGCCGCTGAAGATCCAAGCTTCCGCGTGACGACCGATCACGAATCGGGCCAGACGATCATCAAGGGCATGGGCGAGCTTCACCTCGACATTCTCGTCGATCGCATGCGTCGCGAATTCAAGGTCGAAGCCAATGTCGGTGCGCCGCAGGTGGCCTATCGCGAATCGCTCGGCAAGGCTGTCGACATCGACTATACGCATAAGAAACAGTCCGGCGGTTCCGGCCAGTTCGCGCGTATCAAGTTCGAAGTCACTCCGGGCGAGCGCGGATCGGGCATTACCTTTGAAGACGAAATCAAGGGCGGTAATATTCCGAAAGAATATATCCCGTCGGTTGAAAAGGGCATGCGCGAAACCGCAGAAACCGGTTCGCTGATCGGCTTCCCGATCATCGACTTCAACATCCGTGTCTATGACGGCGCCTATCATGACGTCGACAGCTCGGCGCTGGCCTTTGAAATCGCAGCCCGTGCAGCAATGCGCGAAGCGGCGCAGAAGTCCGGCATCAAGCTGCTTGAACCGATCATGAAGGTTGAAGTTATCACACCGGAAGAATATCTTGGTGACGTGATCGGCGATCTCAACTCCCGCCGTGGCCAGATCCAGGGTACGGACACTCGCGGTATCGCCCAGGCTGTGGACGCATGGTGCCGCTGGCCAACATGTTCGGCTATGTGAACGAATTGCGTTCTTTCTCGCAGGGACGTGCGCAATATTCGATGCAATTCTCTCATTACGAGGAAGTGCCGAACAATGTGGCTGAAGAGATCAAGGAGAAAATGGCTTAATCGCCACTCCTTTTCGAGGTAACGCGCTTTCCTTTTGTTCAGGTCTGGCGGGAAAATCCCCGGACCGGCAAAAGGGTGTTGACAGAATAAGAGAGTCTCGCCAAAGCGCGGCGCAGACTATCAAGACGATAGAAAATCAGAGGTAATATAAAATGGCTAAAGAGAAGTTTGAGCGCAATAAGCCGCACTGCAACATCGGCACCATCGGTCACGTTGACCATGGTAAAACGACGTTGACTGCGGCGATCACCAAGGTTCTTGCTGAATCAACTGGCGGTACCGCTGTTGACTTCGCAAACATCGACAAGGCTCCTGAAGAGCGCGAGCGCGGCATCACCATTTCGACCGCACACGTCGAATATGAAACCGAAGCACGCCACTATGCGCACGTCGATTGCCCGGGCCACGCTGACTATGTGAAGAACATGATCACCGGTGCGGCGCAGATGGATGGCGCCATTCTCGTGGTTAACGCTGCCGACGGCCCGATGCCACAGACCCGTGAGCACATCCTGCTCGCTCGTCAGGTTGGCGTTCCTGCGCTTGTTGTTTTCATGAACAAGGTTGACCAGGTCGACGACGAAGAGCTGCTCGAGCTGGTTGAAATGGAAATCCGCGAGCTTCTGTCTTCCTACGACTTCGACGGCGACAATATTCCAATCGTATCCGGTTCTGCCCTGGCTGCGCTGGAAGGCCGCGACGACGAAATCGGCAAGAACAAGATTCTTGAGCTGATGAAAGCTGTCGACGAAGCCATTCCTCAGCCAGAGCGTCCAGTCGACCAGGCATTCCTGATGCCGATCGAAGACGTGTTCTCGATTTCCGGTCGTGGTACGGTTGTTACCGGCCGTGTTGAAACCGGCGTTGTGAATGTTGGTGACGAGTGCGAAATCGTCGGTATCAAGGATACCACGAAGACCACCGTTACCGGCGTTGAAATGTTCCGCAAGCTGCTCGACTCCGGTCAGGCTGGCGACAACATCGGTGCCCTGATCCGTGGCGTTGACCGTGATTCGGTTGAGCGCGGCCAGGTTCTCTGCAAGCCAGGTTCGATCACCCCGCACACCGAATTCTCGGCTGAAGTTTACGTGCTGTCGAAAGACGAAGGTGGCCGTCATACGCCATTCTTCGCCAACTATCGTCCGCAGTTCTACTTCCGCACGACCGACGTGACCGGCGAAGTGATCCTTCCTGAAGGCACCGAAATGGTCATGCCTGGTGATAACGTCACCATCGGCGTGAAACTGATTGCTCCGATCGCTATGGATCCGGGTCTCCGCTTCGCTATTCGCGAAGGTGGACGTACCGTTGGATCAGGGGTTGTCAGCAACGTAACAAAGTAATATAGGAACGCCTCGCTGCCCGGATCGGTGATTCGGGCAGCCAGTTTTTTCGCCGCTCCGGCCTTTTTCGTTAGAAAATCGGGGCGGTTTATTTTTGGCTCTTTGACATTGGTAACAGGTACATGGAAACGCAAAATATTCGCATTCGCTTGAAGGCATTCGATCATCGGGTTCTCGATCAAGCGACCGGCGATATCGCTGACACCGCACGCCGCACTGGCGCGCTCATCCGTGGACCGATACCTTTGCCAACGCACATTGAAAAATTCACCGTTAACCGCGGACCGCACGTAGACAAAAAGTCTCGTGAGCAGTTCGAGGTGCGGACCTATAAAAGGCTGCTCGATATCGTGCAGCCCACGCCGCAGACTGTCGACGCTTTGATGAAGCTCGACCTAGCTGCTGGTGTAAATGTCGAGATCAAACTGGCCTGAGCCAATTGATTTGAGATCCCCGCCCAGGCGGAGATCGGACAAACGACAGGATACCGCCGGATTTAACCGGGCAGCGTCCTCCGTCTCGTTCCGGACTTTCCGGAACAATTACAGCCCGGACGGGGTGACGCATGACAATTTGGGCTGGCAAGCCGGACGAAATGGTTCGTTCGGCCTCTGTGAAGGAGATTGATCGTGCGTACAGGCGTGATCGCGAAGAAAATGGGGATGACCCGCTTGTTTCAGGAAGACGGACGGCATGTACCGGTTACCGTTCTTTCCCTGGAAGAATGTCAGGTTGTTGGAGCCCGCAATCAGGAACGTGATGGCTATTATGCCGTTCAGCTTGGTGCAGGTGCCCGTAAAGCGAAAAATGTTAACAAGCCGCAGCGTGAAGCTTTTGCCAAGGCAGAAGTTGAACCAAAAGCACGGGTTGCCGAATTCCGGGTCGACAGCGAAGATGCTTTGCTCCCCATCGGTGCTACCGTAACTGCTGACCATTTCATTGCCGGCCAGATGGTCGATATCCAGGGTGTTACCCAGGGTAAGGGTTTTGCCGGTGCGATGAAGCGCTGGGGTTTCGGCGGTATGCGCGCAACCCACGGTGTTTCCATCTCTCACCGTGCCCACGGTTCTACTGGTCAAAACCAGGATCCGGGCAAGGTGTTCAAGGGCAAGAAGATGGCCGGTCACATGGGCGCGCGCAATCGCACCCAGCAAAATCTGGAAATCGTCCGTACAGACGCCGCTCGCGGCCTGATCTTCGTGCGCGGCAGCGTTCCCGGTTCCAAGGGTGGCTGGCTTCTGGTTAAAGACGCCGTCAAGGTTGCTCTTCCCGAAGGCGTTCCATTCCCCGGTGCCATGCGCCGCAACGCGGATGAAACGGCGACCGAAGATGCGCCGGCAGGCATGATCGAAGCGGATGCAGCGATCGAAGCGCCAGTCGGTCCAACCGATGCAGAAGTAGCGGCAGCAGCCGACGCTCCCGCAGAAAAGCCGGCTGACGAGAAATCTGATGCTGCAGATGACGCAGGGAAGGAGGGCTAAGCCATGAAATTGAAAGTGATAACCCTCGACGCGAAAGCCAAGGGCGACATCGAATTGAACGATGACGTGTTCGGCATCGAAGCGCGTGCAGATATTCTTCACCGTGTCGTCAACTGGCAGCGCGAAAAGGCACGCGGAACGGCTCGTCCGACCCGCGAGCGTTCGGACGTTGCCCGGACCGGCAAGAAGTTCGGCAATCAGAAGGGCGGCGGTACAGCTCGTCATGGCGATCGTCGTGCTCCTATCTTCATCGGCGGTGGTAAGGCCCACGGTGCCCGCAAGCGTGATTTCAACCCGTCGCTGAACAAGAAGGTTCGTGCTCTGGGTCTGAAAATGGCGCTCAGCGACAAGCTGAAGAACGACAATTTGATCGTGCTTGAAAATATTGAACTGAAGGAAGCCAAAACACAGGCACTTCTGGCCAATATCGCAAAGCTCGGTTTCGGCAAATCGGCCCTGATCATGGACGGTGACTCTGTTAACGACGCTTTCTCGAAGGCTTCGAACAACATTCCCCGTGTCAATGTGATGCCAGCTGCCGGTGCCAATGTTTATGACATTCTGAACCATGAAACCCTGGTGCTGACGCGCGCAGCGGTAGAAAAGCTGGAGGCGCGCTTCAATGGCTAAAAAGAAGCTGTCGATATTCGTCATTATGACGTAATTGTCGGCCCGCACATCACTGAGAAATCGACCTTGCTCAGCGAACATAATGCTGTGGTATTCAAGGTTGCGAACACCGCGACCAAGCCGCAGATCAAGGCAGCCATCGAGGCGTTGTTTGATGTCAAAGTCAAAAACGTCAACACGTTGGTGCAAAAGGGCAAGACCAAGAAGTGGAAGGGTCGTCCCTACACTCGCAATGACATCAAGAAGGCTGTTGTCACGTTGGCCGAAGGCCAGACCATTGACATCACCACGGGAGTTTAAGGGCACATGGCATTAAAATCCTATAAACCGACAAGCCCCGCCCGGCGTGGTCTTATCCTGGTCGACAAAAGCGGCCTGTGGAAAGGCAAGCCCGTCAAGAAGCTTGTCGAAGGCAAGAACAAGACGGGTGGCCGGAACAACAAGGGTCATGTCACTTCGCGTGGCATCGCCGGCGGTCACAAGCAGAAATATCGTCTCGTCGATTTCAAGCGGCGCAAATGGGATATGGCTGCTACGGTTGAACGGCTCGAATATGATCCGAACCGCACCGCCTTTATCGCGCTGATCAAATATGAAGACGGCGAGCTGGCTTACATTCTTGCGCCACAGCGTCTCGACGTTGGCGACAGCGTGATTGCCGGCAAGAAGACCGACGTGAAGCCCGGCAACGCCATGTTGCTGTCGCAGATGCCGGTTGGCACGATCGTCCACAATGTCGAAATGAAGCCAGGCAAGGGCGGCCAGATCGCCCGTTCGGCCGGTGCTTATGTCCAGATCGTCGGTCGTGACCGCGGCATGGTCATTGTTCGCCTGAAAAGCGGTGAGCAGCGCTATCTTCGTTCCGATTGTATGGCGACCGTTGGCGCGGTTTCCAACCCGGACAATTCGAACCAGAATTTCGGCAAGGCAGGCCGCACCCGCTGGAAGGGACGTCGTCCTCTTACCCGCGGTGTTGCGAAGAACCCAGTCGATCACCCGCATGGTGGTGGTGAAGGCCGGACTTCCGGTGGTCGTCATCCGGTTACCCCATGGGGCAAGCCGACCAAGGGTGCTCGTACCCGTAGCAACAAATCGACTGACAAGATGATCATCCGGTCGCGTCACGCGAAGAAGAAGAGGTAAGCATGGCTCGTTCCATCAAAAAAGGTCCATTTGTTGACCTCCACCTGCTGAAAAAGCGCAGACTGCGCAGGAAAACAATGCACGTGCGCCGATCAAGACCTGGTCGCGTCGTTCTACCGTTTTGCCTGATTTCGTCGGCCTGACCTTCAGCGTTTACAACGGTCAGAAATTCATTCCGGTTTCCGTGAATGAAGACATGGTCGGTCACAAGCTTGGCGAGTTCGCACCAACGCGTAACTTCTATGGCCATGGCGCTGACAAAAAGGCAAGAAATAATGGGTAAGGCATCATCACCCCGCCGTGTTGGCGACAATGAAGCTTTGGCTGTAGGCAATTCCATCCGTGGTTCTGCCCAGAAGCTCAACTTGGTTGCGCAGCTGATCCGTGGCAAGAAAGCGGAAGACGCTCTGAACATCCTGTCCTTCTCGAAGAAGTCTATGGCCAAGGATGTCAGCAAGGTTCTCGCTTCAGCTATCGCCAATGCCGAGAATAATCACAATCTGGATGTTGACGCATTGATCGTTCACGAAGCGAGCGTCGGCAAGTCAATCACGATGAAGCGCTGGAAGGCGCGTGCGCGTGGTCGTTCAGCCAAGATTATCAAGCCATTTAGCCGCGTCCGCATCGTCGTGCGCGAGCATGAAGAGGAAGAGGCGTAACCATGGGTCAAAAGAGTAATCCTATCGGGCTTCGCCTGCAGATCAACCGGACCTGGGACAGCCGCTGGTATGCGGAAGGTTCCAACTATGGCGATCTCTTGATGGAAGACATCAAGATGCGCAAATATATCTTTGAAAACCTGCCACAGGCAGCGATTTCGAAGGTTGTGATCGAGCGTCCGGCCAAGACCTGCCGCGTTTCCATCTATGCTGCTCGCCCCGGTGTGATCATCGGCAAGAAAGGCGCGGATATCGAAAAGCTGCGTCGCAAGCTGAGCGACATGTCGTCCGGTGACGTTTCACTGAACATCGTCGAGATCCGCAAGCCGGAAGTCGATGCGAAGCTGGTAGCGCAGGGCATTGGTGATCAGCTGATCCGCCGCGTTGCTTTCCGTCGTGCCATGAAGCGTGCGGTTCAGTCCGCTCTGCGTCTCGGTGCCGAAGGCATCAAGATTGTTTGCGGTGGCCGTCTGGGCGGAGCAGAAATTGCCCGCGTTGAATGGTATCGTGAAGGCCGCGTTCCGTTGCACACGCTGCGCGCCAATATCGATTATGCCGAATATGAAGCGCTGACCGCTTACGGCATCATCGGTATCAAGGTATGGATTTTTAAAGGCGAGATATTGGGTCACGACCCGATGGCTCAGGATCGGTTGAATGTCGAAGCGCAGACTTCCGGCGTCCGTCCGCAGCACCAACGTTGATTTTTGAGGAATAGGTAGAGCATCATGCTGCAACCCAAGAAACATAAATTCCGCAAGGCTTTCAAAGGCCGGATTAAAGGCAAAGCGCCAGGTGGCTCTACCCTGAATTTCGGTAGCTATGGCCTGAAAGCCATGGAACCTGACCGGATTACCGCGCGTCAGATCGAGGCGGCTCGCCGTGCGATTACGCGTCACATCAAGCGTCAGGGCCGGCTGTGGATCCGGATTTTCCCGGATGTGCCAGTATCCAAGAAGCCTGCCGAAGTTCGTCAGGGTAAGGGTAAGGGCTCGGTAGAATATTGGGCTGCGCGGGTAAAACCGGGCCGGATTCTGTTCGAACTGGACGGTGTTCCCGGACCGATTGCAGCGATCGCTTTCGAGCGGGCAGCGATGAAGCTCCCGATCAAGACAAAGGTTGTGGCCCGCCTCGGCGATACGTCACATCTGGAAGGTTAAGCTAGATGAGCATGAAAACTGAAGATTTGCGGACCAAAACCGACGATCAGCTCGAGACCGAACTGGGCGAACTGAAGCGCGAGGCATTTAACCTGCGTTTCCAGGCTGCGACCAATCAGCTCGAAAAACCAAGCCGGACGCGGGAAGTGCGTCGCACGATCGCCCGGATCAAAACATTGCAGGCCGAGCGTGCAAGCGCCGCTCCCGCAGAAGCTAAGGCGTAAGGAACCGATATGCCAAAACGTATTCTCACCGGCACGGTCGTGTCAGACAAGGGCGACAAGACTGTTGTCGTCAATGTCGAACGCAAGGTGAAGCACCCGCTTTACGGAAAAATCATCCGGCGCTCGAAAAATATCATGCGCATGATGAGAAGAACGAAATCAGCCTCGGCGAAACCGTACGGATTGAAGAAACCCGTCCGATTTCCAAGCTGAAGACCTGGAAAGTTCTGGAGCGGGTCGGCGCAGCAGCCGGTGTTGCGACACCGACGGTCAGCGAGATTACGGCCAGCGATCCGAAGGACGAAAAGGTCAAGGCGCCAGTGAAGCCAGCGGCAGAAGAAAAAGCCGAAGCATCGCCAGCCGCCGAATAGTTTAGAATATCCCGGGTCTGCCGGGGTGACGAAGTAGGAACGTCCGGCTCGCCGGGTATATGAAGAAGGAATTGGATCCATGATCCAGATGCAATCGAACCTGGAGGTCGCTGACAATAGCGGCGCCAAACGCGTGCAGTGCATCAAGGTGCTGGGCGGCTCGAAGCGTCGCTTTGCCGGCGTCGGCGACATCATTGTCGTGTCGATCAAGGAAGCAGCGCCGCGCGGCAAGGTCAAGAAGGGCGACGTTCACCGTGCGGTGATCGTTCGTACCAAGAAGGACATTCGTCGCAAGGACGGATCGGTCATTCGGTTCGACAGCAATGCTGCGGTTTGGTGAACAACAACCAGGAGCCAATCGGCACCCGTATTTTTGGCCCCGTGGTTCGTGAACTGCGTGCGAAAAAGCATATGAAAATCATCAGCCTAGCGCCGGAGGTGCTCTAAAATGGCCAATGCAAAGATCAAAAAAGGCGATACCGTCGTGATCCTGTCCGGCAAGGACAAGGGCAAGTCGGGTGAAGTCACCAAGGTGATGCCGAAAGATGACAAGGTCATCGTTTCCGGCGTGAACATTGCTGTGCGCCACCGCAAGCCGACCCAGGCCAATCCCCAGGGTGGTCTCGAGCGGCGCGAAGCGGCGATGCACATCAGCAAAGTCGCTGTGGCGGATCCGAAAGACGGCAAGCCGACACGCGTCAGATTTGAAAAGACAGAAGACGGAAAGATGCAGCGGATCGCTGTAAAGTCCGGGGAGAAAGTCGATGGCTGATAAAAATATATCCCTCGCATGCGCAAGAAATATGACGATGAAATCGTCAAGGCGATGCAGGAAAAGTTCAACTACAGCAACGCCATGGAAGTTCCTCGGATCACCATGGTTACCATCAACATGGGTGTTGGCGAAGGTAGTCAGGACAAGAAGAAAGTTGCGACCGCTGCAGCCGAAATGGAATTGATTGCCGGCCAGAAGCCAGTGATCACCAAGGCGAAAAACTCGATCGCGACGTTCAAATTGCGTGAAGGCATGCCGATTGGTTGCAAGGTCAATCTGCGCCGGGAACGGATGTACGAATTTATCGATCGTCTGGTTACCGTTGCCATGCCTCGTATCCGGGATTTCAGGGGTCTGAATCCGAAAAGCTTTGACGGACGCGGCAATTTTGCCATGGGCCTGAAAGAGCAGATCATTTTCCCCGAGATCGCCTATGACAACATCGATGTTGTCCGCGGCATGGACGTGATTGTGACGACTACAGCAAAAACAGACGACGAGGCGCGTGCGCTTCTGGCATTGTTCGGTTTCCCGTTCCCCAAAGAGGAACAATCGGAAGAAAAAGAAGCCGCGTAAGCGCGCTTCATTATACGGAAGGACGAGAACTTAAGTCATGGCGAAACTGAGTTCCATTAACAGAAACGAAAAACGCAAGCGGATGGTGAAGAAATACGCCGGCCGTTATGCGAAACTGAAGGCGATGGCATCGGATCAGTCTCTCGACGAGACCGAGCGTTTGATGGCGCGCCTGAAAATGGCGGAAATACCGCGCAACGCGAATCCAACCCGCGTGCGCAACCGCTGTGAAACCACAGGACGTCCGCGCGGCTATTACCGCAAGTTCCGCCTGTGCCGTATCGAGCTGAGAGACATGGCCAATAAAGGTCTGATTCCCGGCGTAACGAAATCAAGCTGGTAAGGGAGAGATAATATGGCTTTTACCGATCCCTTGGGTGACATGCTCACCCGTATCCGTAACGGACAACAGGCACGCAAGGACAGCGTCGTAACGCCTGCGTCCAAATTGCGTGGTGCCGTCCTCGAAGTGTTGCAGCGCGAAGGTTATATTCGTGGCTACAGCGAAGAAGAGGTCAACAAGCACCCCGGTCTGCGGATTGAACTGAAATATTTTGAAGGTCAGCCGGCAATTCGCCACGTGGCCCGTGTTTCAAAACCTGGTCGTCGCGTCTATAGCGGTTCGGAAGATCTGCCACGGGTTCGCAACGGCTTGGGTATAACAATCGTATCGACGCCACAAGGTGTTCTCTCTGACGCGGAAGCGCGTCAGGCGAAGGTCGGCGGCGAAGTACTGGCTGAGGTATTCTAATCATGTCCCGTATTGGCAAAAATCTGTGGCTATTCCGGACGGCGTCACCGCTGTGATGGAAGATGGTCTGGTCAAGGTCAAAGGACCAAAGGGCGAGCTTTCGACCCCTATGGTTGACGACCTGACTTACGAACTGGGCGACGGTGGATTGCTGGTCAAGCCAGCAAACAAGTCGAAAACCGCTCGTGCATTCTGGGGAATGCAGCGCACGCTGGTCCAGAATCTGGTCGACGGTGTAACCTCCGGCTTCACCAAGGTTCTGGAAATCAACGGCGTTGGTTATCGTGCGGCGGCTCAGGGCAAGAACCTGAACCTGCAACTCGGTTACAGCCATGACGTGAATTTCGCGATCCCGGACGGCATCGAGATCAAGACGCCTGACCAGACGACGATCGAAATCACCGGCATGGACAAACAGCAAGTTGGCCAGGTCGCTGCCGAAATCCGGCGCTGGCGCAAGCCCGAGCCGTATAAGGGCAAGGGCATCAAATATCGCGGCGAATATATTTTCCGCAAAGAAGGGAAGAAGAAATAAGCCATGGCGAATATTTCTCAGTTCAAACGGCGCCAGCAACGCGTACGCAGCAAATTGCGGAAGCGCGGGCTCTCAAAGCCTCGTTTGTCCGTGCATCGCACGAGCCGGCACATCTATGCCCAGGTTATCGATGATGCCGAGGGCAAAACGCTGGCTTCCGCTTCGACCATCGACAAAGCGTCCAAAGTCAAAACCGGTGCGGATAGCAAAGCCGCGGCCGATGTCGGCAAGCGCGTTGCCGAAGCTGCCAAGAAGGCGGGCGTTAAAGAAGTAATTTTTGACCGTGGCGGGTTCCTGTTTCACGGACGTGTGAAGGCTCTGGCCGACGCAGCACGTGAAGGCGGATTGGAGTTTTAATATGGCTGATGAAAAAACAACACCAGAAGGCGCGGCACAGCCGGGTACAACTGGCGAAGGCAATCAGCCTGAAGCAGCTGTAGCACCCGAAGCCAAAACCGGTGGTCCGGAGCGTCAGTCGCGCGGTGGAAACCGTGGCGGTGGCAATCGTGACAACCGCGGTGGCGGTCGTGACAATCGTGGCGGCGGACGCAACAATCGCGGCGGCCGTGGCAACAATAATGACGGCGGCGAAGAGCTGATCGAGAAACTGGTTCACATCAACCGCGTTTCCAAGACTGTTAAGGGCGGTAAGCGCTTCGGTTTCGCAGCATTGGTTGTTGTCGGCGACGGCAAGGGCCGGGCCGGCTTCGGCAAGGGCAAGGCGCGCGAAGTGCCGGAAGCTATTACCAAGGCAACCGCTGCTGCAAAGAAATCGATGGTTCGTGTACCGCTTCGCGAAGGCCGCACGCTGCATCATGATGGCACTGGCCACTTCGGCGCGGGTAACGTGACCGTACGTTCGGCGCCTCCGGGTACCGGTATCATTGCCGGTGGTCCAATGCGTGCCGTTTTCGAAAGCCTCGGCGTTTCCGACGTTGTGACCAAGTCGAATGGTACAGCCAATCCCTACAACATGATCCGCGCAACTTTTGCCGCACTGGCCGATCAGTCTAGCCCGAAGGCCGTGTCCCAGCGTCGCGGCAAGAAAGTGACCGACCTGCTTGCACGTGCCGGTGGTTCGGCTGCTGAAGTGGCAGCAGATGCCGCGGCAGTTACGGAGTAATTTTGATGGCGAAAATTAAGATCAAGCAGATCGGTTCACCGATCCGTCGTCCGGAATCGCAGCGCAAGACGCTGATCGGTCTCGGCCTCAACAAGATGCACCGTGTTTCCGAACTGGAAGATACCGCTGAAGTCCGCGGCATGATCGGCAAGGTACATCATCTGGTGGAAGTTCTCGAAGGATAATATCCCGGACTTCCGTGCGAATAAAAGCGAAAGCGAGTACAAGACATGAAACTGAACGAACTTAAAGACAATGAAGGCGCGCGCAAGTCGCGCATGCGTATTGGCCGCGGCATTGGCTCGGGCAAAGGCAAGACCGGCGGACGTGGCCAAAAGGGCCAGAAATCCCGTTCCGGTGTTTCGATCAATGGATTTGAAGGCGGCCAGATGCCGCTCCACATGCGTCTTCCGAAGCGTGGTTTTAACAACCCGTTCGGTACCGACTATGCGGAAGTGAACCTGGGCATGATCCAGAAGTTCCTCGACAGCAAAAGCCTCGACGGAAAAGGTACGATCGATCACGCAACCCTGAAGGCTGCTGGTCTCGCTCGTGGCGGCAAGGACGGCGTTCGTCTGCTTGCCAAGGGTGAACTGAAGTCCAAAATCACGATCGCCGTTGCCGGTGCTTCGAAAGCCGCTGTTGCAGCGGTCGAAAAAGCGGGCGGCAAGGTCGAAATTCTTCCAGCGGGTGGCGAGCGCCGGCCCAAGGGCGAGAAAAAGGCTGTAGCTTCCAAGCCAGCGCGCGAGAAAAAAGCCGCTAACAAGGCGAAAAAGAACGATTGATCTTCGAGAGGCGCTAGTTTTAGCGCCTCTTTTTCTGGCCCCTTGTTTTTGATGCATTAACATCCGATATGGGGCGGGTTGCATAGTTGCACACGCAGCTATTCATCTCCGGAGATTGCAACAAGTCGCAATAGTTGGAGATGGGCCTCTGCCTCCGCAGGGGCGCGTTGCAAACTAATAGTGGGCAGGGAAGTCAAGCATGGCATCAAGAGCCGATCAGGTCGCAGCGAATCTCAACCTGGCAAAATTTGGCGAAGCGACCGAATTGCGGAAACGCATCTGGTTTACGCTTGGCGCGCTCGTTATTTTCCGTCTGCTCAGCTTTGTTCCGCTGCCTGGCGTGGATCCGGTTGTTCTGGCTGATCTCTACGATCAGACCCGCGGCGGCGTTCTCGACATTTTCAATACATTTTCCGGCGGTTCGCTGGAACGGATGAGCCTGATCGCGCTGGGCGTCATGCCCTATATTACCGCTTCGATCGTCGTCCAGCTTGCGGCGGCGCTGTCGCCGACTCTGGCCGCGGTCAAGAAAGAAGGCGAATCCGGTCGCAAGAAGCTCAATCAATATACCCGCTACGGCACGGTTGGCCTGACCGCCGTCCAGGGCTATTTCATTGCCGTAGGTCTGGAAAGCTTCGCTTCCCAATCCGGCCTGCAGGCTGTGGTCGAGCCCGGCTATATGTTCCGTATCGGCGCCGTTATCAGCCTGGTCGGCGGCACATTGTTCCTGATGTGGCTGGGTGAGCAGATCACCAGCCGCGGTATCGGTAACGGTATCTCGCTGATCATCATGGCCGGTATTGTCGCGCAGATGCCGACTTTTGTCGCCAACCTCATGGAAGGCAGCCGCACCGGCTCGATCAGCGCACTGACGATTGTTGGGCTGATCGCGATGGTCGCCGGACTGGTGCTGTTCATCAGCTTCATGGAACGCGCCCAGCGACGGGTGCTGATCCAATATCCGAAACGCGCCACCCAGCATGGTGTCATGCAGGCCGACCGCAGCCATTTGCCGCTCAAGGTGAATACCGCAGGCGTGATCCCGCCGATCTTCGCATCCTCGCTCTTGTTGATGCCGCTGACGGTCAGCCAGTTTGCCGGCAATGCGACCGCCGGCGAAACATGGTTTGGCGATTTTGTCATCTCCTTGAACCAGTATCTGGCCCATGGCCAGCCGCTCTACATGGCGCTCTATGCCGCCGGTATCATCTTCTTCTGCTTCTTCTACACCGCGGTTGTCTTCAACCCGGAAGAGACGGCAGAGAATCTCAAGAAGAACGGCGGATTTGTTCCGGGTATCCGTCCGGGCAAGAATACTGCTGATTATCTTGATTATGTTCTGACCCGCATCACCGTGGTCGGCGCGGCCTATCTGGCCTTTGTCTGTGTTCTGCCGGAATATGTCATGGCCCAGACCAGTCTGCCGATCTTCTTCCTCGGCGGCACAAGCCTGTTGATCGTCGTCAATGTCACCGTCGACACGGTCACACAGATTCAGAGCCATTTGCTGGCGTTGCAATATGGCGATCTGCTCAAGAAAGCCAAACTCAAGGGTGGTCGGCGTAAACGCTAGATAGCCAGCAGTTCAGACTCATCATAATTTTCAGGGGACAATCATGGACATTATTTTGTTGGGACCGCCGGGTGCCGGGAAGGGTACCCAGGCCAGTCGTCTCGAAGATGAACATGGCATGGTCCAACTGTCAACGGGTGACATGTTGCGTGCAGCGGTAAAGGCCGGCACCGAAGTCGGCAAAAAGCCAAGGCGCTGATGGATGCCGGGGCGCTGGTTCCCGATGAAGTGGTTTCCGGAATAATCGGCGACAAGCTGGACGAGCTTGGTTCGGAAAAGGGCGTTATTTTTGATGGCTATCCCCGGACCGCCGCGCAGGCTGAATCGCTGGACGAAATATTGGCCGAAAGAGGCCGTACTTTGTCCCATGTTATCGAGCTGGTTGTCAACGAAGACGCGCTGGTCGAACGTATCGTCGGGCGCTTCACCTGCGGGAAATGCGGCGAAGGCTATCACGAAATCTTCAAGAAGCCAGCGGTTGAAGGCGTCTGCGACGTTTGTGGCTCCAGCGAATTCAAGCGGCGCCCCGACGACAATGAAGAAACCGTGCGCACCCGCATGCAGGAATATCGCGCGAAGACGGCACCGATCTTGCCGATCTACGAAAAACGCGGCATCGTCCGCAAGGTTGACGGCATGGGCAGCATGGCGGAAGTCAACGAAGCAATCGAGACGGCGCTGTCGCTTTGAAGTAATCCGAGGGGGGACAGGGTCATGGCCAAGCCGGCATTTCACGCAATTTGGGGAATGGCGGCGCTTTGCAGCATGACCGCCGCGCAGGCCGAGGTGACAAACACGGCCGACAATGGCTTCACCGTCCAGCACCAGAGGGTGATAGCCGGCGACAGCGAATCTGTCTGGAAGGCGATGATCGCGCCATCCCGTTACTGGAATCCCGATCACAGCTGGTCCGGCGATGCCGCGAATTTCTATCTCGTGCCCCAGGCCGGCGGTTGCTTTTGCGAGCTGATCCGGACGACCTCGGACGACAATATCAAGAGCTCCGAGGGCAGCGTCCAGCACATGCGCGTGATCTATGCGCGCAACCACAAAATGCTGCGGCTATCGGGGGCGCTAGGCCCGCTGCAGGGTGAAGCGGTAACCGGCACGCTGACCATGTTGCTGCAGCCGCAGGCGGACAAGACCGTGGTCCGGTTCACCTATAAAGTGGGTGGCTATATGGAGTTTCCCGTCGACCAGATCGCTCCTGCGGTGGACGGCGTGATCGGTGAACAGTTGCAGCGGCTGTCGGCATTATTCGGCGAACCGGAGGACACCGGGGAAGAGGCTCCGGCGGATTCCACTGCTCCAGTCGATGAAGAGACCGAAGATACGCCCTGATTTCGGCTCAATATCAACACTTTACCTAGCCCGACTAATAGTTCTATTGTGTATTCCTCCTGTTGGCGACTCGAATGCGTCGTCCACGGGGAAACGGGTCGTACCGATATTGAATATAAGAGGGGGTAGACGATGGCCGTTTCCGATCATGTAGATTTTCCGACTTTCATGGAGGGCGTCAAGAAACGCAATCCGGGCCAACCTGAATTTTGTCAGGCGGTGCAGGAAGTCGCGATGGATATTTTCGATTTCATCGAGGACAAGGAAGCCTATCACAGCGCACAGATTTTGCGGCGGATAGCCGAACCTGACCGGGTCGTATCCTTTCGCGTCTGCTGGGAAGATGACAATCACTGCATCCGGGTTCAGCGCGGTTTCCGCGTCCAGAACAACAATGCCATTGGCCCCTATAAGGGCGGCATCCGTTTCCATCCCAGCGTCACCGAAAGCGTGCTGAAATTTCTCGCCTTCGAGCAGACGTTCAAAAATGCGCTGACCGGACTGCCGATGGGTGGCGGCAAGGGCGGTGCAAATTTCAACCCCAAGGGCAAGTCTGACGCCGAAGTCATGCGCTTCTGCCAGTCGTTCATGACCGAGCTCTATCGCCATATCGGACCGGACACGGATGTCCCTGCCGGCGACATCGGCGTGGGCGGCCGCGAAATCGGTTATATGTTCGGCCAGTACAAGCGTATCACCAATCGCTGGGAAGGCGTGCTGACCGGCAAGGGCATCGAATATGGCGGCTCGCAGATGCGGCCCGAAGCGACCGGCTATGGCGCAGTCTATTTTATGGAAAATATGCTGAAGCACCGCAATGACGCGATCGCGGGCAAGACAGCAGTGATCTCCGGTTCGGGCAATGTCGCGACCCATGCCGCCGAACAAATTACCAAACAGGGCGGCAAGGTCCTGACGCTGTCGGACAGCGGCGGCTTCATCCATGATCCCGATGGCATCGACCAGGAGAAGATCGACTGGGTCAAGCACCACAAGACCCATACGCGGGGCCGGATCAGCGACTATACCGATCATTTCACCGGCGCATCCTATCATGAAGGCAAGCGCCCCTGGAGCGTGCCCTGCGACCTGGCCTTGCCCTGCGCGACGCAAAATGAACTCAACGAAGAGGAAGCCAGGGAATTGGTCGCCAATGGCGTGGTCGCCGTATCGGAAGGCGCGAACATGCCGACCACGCTGGACGGTGTCCATGTCTTCCACGATGCGAAGATCATGTACGGACCGGGCAAGGCGGCCAATGCCGGCGGCGTCGCGGTCTCCGGCCTCGAAATGAGCCAGAATGCCGAGCGGATCAGCTGGAACCACGAGCGGCTCGGCGAGATGCTGACCGAACTGATGCAGGGGATCCACGGCAAATGCGTCGAATATGGCGATCAGGGCGACGGCTATGTCGACTATGTGAAGGGCGCCAATATCGCCGGCTTCAAGAAAGTCGCCGACGCCATGCTCGCTTACGGCGTCGTCTAGACTATAATTATCTTGCGCAAGATTGCGCCATCGGCCAGATATCCGGTCGATGGCGCAAGCAAATATCCCGAAGGTGAAACCGCTCCCGAAAAACTCAGGGAGCCGTGCGAAATCGGGTGGTGCGAGCTGATTGACATCCCCGGCCTCGGGGTCAGAAATCTCCACGCCAAGGTCGACACCGGCGCAGCGACCTCCTCGCTCCACGCCACTCATATCAAGCCGTTTGAGAAAGACGGGCAGCCCTATGTCCGTTTCACCATTCCGATGGGTGCGGGCACTGCCGACTATCATTGCGAAGCTCTGGTTTACGGCCAGCGCAGAATAAAGAGTAGCAATGGTGTCATGCAAACCCGTTATGTGATAGAAACGGTCATGAAGCTCGGACCACTGGAGTGGGTCGGGCATATGACTCTTGCCAATCGGCAATCAATGATATTCCCGGTCCTGATAGGACGCCGGGCGCTCAAGCGGGGTTTCCTCGTCAACAGCGCCAAGCGCTGGATGCTGGGCCGGCACCAGGAAAGATAATTTATGAAAATCGCCATGCTCGCCCGTAATCCGAACCTTTACTCGCACAAGAGGTTTGTTGCGGCAGCGGAAGAGCGTGGCCACACGCTCGACATATTGAACACAACCCGTTGCACGGTGAACATCGCCAGCCATCGGCCGACGATCACCTATGACGGGGCAACGCTGGAAGGCTATGAGGCCGTGATCCCGCGGATCGGCGCGTCTATCACCAACTATGGCACCGCCGTGGTTCGGCAGTTCGAGATGGCCGGGGTCTGGCCGCTGAACGAAAGCGTGGCGATCGGCCGTAGCCGGGACAAGCTGCGGTCGATGCAGATCCTGGCCAAATACGGGCTCGGCTTGCCGCTGACCGCTTATGCCAATGATCCGAAGCAGGCCGAGGAAATTATCAAGGCCGTCAACGGCCCGCCGGTGGTCATCAAATTGCTCGAAGGCACCCAGGGCATCGGTGTGGTGCTCGCCGAGACCATGTCGAGCGCCAAGTCTGTGATCGAGGCTTTCCGCGGCGCCAACGTGAACATCCTGGTGCAGGAATTCATCAAGGAAGCCGGCGGCACCGACATCCGCGCGCTGGTCGTGGGCGGCAAAGTGGTCGCCGCCATGAAGCGTACCGGTGCACCGGACGATTTCCGCTCCAACCTGCATCGCGGCGGCAGCGCCCAGATCGTGAAGATTACGCCGGAAGAACGTTCGACCGCGGTCCGTGCGGCCAAGCATATGGGGCTGAATGTCTGCGGCGTCGACATGTTGCGCTCCAACCATGGTCCGGTGATCATGGAAGTGAACAGCTCGCCCGGGCTCGAAGGCATTGAAAACGCCACCGGCAAGGATGTAGCGGGCCTGATCATCGAATTTATCGAGAAAAATGCCAAGCCCGGGAAGACCAAGACGCGCGGCAAGGGCTAGGCCTGACGCCGCCGTCGATCGGTCCGCCGGAGCCAAGGCAAGACCCGGCGCGCCAACGAACGCCAAGCTTCCGCCTGCCTAAATAACCTCATCCTCGTCGAGCAACTGGTTGCTGGTGATCTCGCCCTCGATCCGCTCCAGCCTTTCGCTTACCGTATCGAATATCCGCACTTCAGCGATATGGAGCAGCGCGTCGCCCTGGTTGACCACCGGCAGATTGCTGTGGCCGATGACGATGCCGTCGACCGGGGAGAGGATCGCCTCTTCGCCGTCGCCGAATATATCGCTGATCGAGGCGACGGTGTCGCCCTTGTGGACCTTGCTGCCGGATGGCGAGATCAGTCGGCAAATCCCGCCCCGGGTAGAGCGCAGCCAGACCGTGCGGGTTGTCTGGGCAGGGGGCGCGCCGCGCTTGCCTAGCCGCTTGGTGTCGATCATCTCCAGTTTCTTGAGTACCCGCAAGATGCCGTTAACCCCGGTAAGCACTGAAAATTCGTCGAAGCGCAGGGCTTCTCCGGCTTCCATGAGCAGCATGTCGACGCCGGCTTCCCGGGCCAGCGCGCGCAGCGAACCGGGGCGCAATTCCGCCTCGATGACAACCGGCGGCCCGAATTCGAGCGCCAGTTCCTTGAGAACGGGATTGCCTGAAGCAATCCGGATCTGCGGCAGATTATAACGATGTTGCGCGGCGCTATGGATGTCGATGCCCAGCGAACAGCGATCGATAACCTCGGTCGAGAAAATATTCGCCAGCTGCGATGCCAGCGAGCCTTTTTCGGTGCCCGGAAAAGACCGGTTGAGATCGCGGCGGTCGGGCAGGTAGCGGCTGTGGTTGATGAAACCGAACATGTTGACCACTGGCACGAAGATAACCGTTCCCGCCATGCGGGAGGGGTGGAGTTTCTTCATCACCCGGCGGATGATTTCGGTGCCGATGATCTCGTCGCCGTGGATCGCCGCGCTGACAAAGATGGTCGGTCCGGCGCGTTTGCCGTGAAATACCCGCACTTCCATATTGGCCTGCATGCCGGCAGAGAGATCGCTGATCGGAATGGCAATATTGCCAGTCTTCCCCGGTTCAATCGTCTGCCCCGCTATTTCAAACAGGTCATATTTGTTTCTGTTGGTCATTCAATCCCCCGATCTATCCGGCTCTATGGCGCGGGAGTTTTGTGAATCGCAAGGCAAATCATACCTACGCCGCGCCGCCGGAGGCAGGGCAGTCAAATTTGCTATTTCGTTAGGGCTGGCGCCAGCAATGCTCAGACCGCCAGCCAGCCGCCATCCACAGGAAGCGTGGCGCCGCTGATATAGGCCGCATCATTGCTGCTCAGCCAGAGCACCGTCCGCGCGATGTCCTCGACCTGACCGATTTTCGCCAGAGGAACGTCATTGATAATCGGCGGGGGCCAGCCTTCGCCCGCGGAACTGCGCAACATCGGTGTGTCGATGGGGCCGGGAGCCAGGCCGACAACGCGGATGCCATATTGTCCATTTTCGATGGCAGCCGATTTCGTCAGCGACACCAGCGCCGCTTTCGATGCCGCGTAAAATGCCGCGCCTGCATAGGCCACTCGAAAACCCTGAACCGAGGCGATATTGACGATTACGCCCGATTTGCGGGGGATCATATATTGCAGGGCGTGCTTCATGCCGAATATCGCGCCTTTGACATTCACGCCGAATACCCGATCCAGATTTTCGCTTGTCTGTTCTGCAATCGGGACCCACTCGCCGAGCATGGCTGCATTATTGACCAATATGTCGATCGCTCCGGTCTTGTCCGCGGCCTGACCGACAAGGTCGGCGACGGCCTGTTCATTTCGCACGTCGCAGTTTCGGGTCACCAGCGTGCCGGCCCCGTCCGGGTACAAGGCGCGGGTTTCGGCCAGGCCGTCGTCATTGACGTCCGCAGCGATGACGGACGCACCCGCCGCTGCATAGGCGAGCGCAATCGCCCCGCCCATCCCGCCGGCGCGCCGGTAACCACTACGGATTTTCCTTCATGGGCGAGATCAGTCATCTTCCTTCACTCCTCGAAAATGGCGTGCCGGCAGCATGCGTCCGGCGAGAAACCCGAACACCATGCCGGGGGCGATGGTGCCGCCAGGACCGCCGTAGGTCATGCCCATTGCTGAGGCCATGACATTGCCCGCAGCATAAAGCCCGTCGATGACCTTGCCATCAACGTCCAGCACCTGTGCATTGCGGTTGGTTTGCGGGCCGCCCTTGGTGCCGAGCGCGCCGCTCTTGACCTCGATGGCAAAAACGGCCCCTCGGTTATCGGTCCGAGAGTGGCGGCGGGACTGTTGCGGTGGCTCGGATCGCCCCACCAAATATCATGAGCCGCTTCGCCGCGCCCGAAATCTTCGTCGCAACCATCCTCGGCCATCCGGTTCCATTTTTCCACCGTCGTTTCGAGCGCGCCTTCCGGCAAGTCGAGATTTTTGGCCAGCCCGGCCAGCGTCTCTGCGCGCATCACCCATTGCGGCGGCATTTCGCCGGGCAGGCCGCCCATCATGCCAAAGCCATAGGCATCGATATAGCCCTTGTCGAAAATCAGCCAGCAGGGCAGGTTGGCATAATCGAAGGCCGACACGTCCTGCTCGTGGAAGGCGGCGCCAAAGGCGTTGTAGTTCGCGGCCTCATTGACGAACCGCTGGCCCTTTTTATTGACCATGATCGACCGGGGAAGCGAGCGTTGCCCGGCCACCAGAGTCACTCCTGTCGATACGATCTCGCGGGGGACTTCGTGAACGGGCATCCACCATGCTTCGCGCATATTGCCAAGCTTTGCGCCGACCCGCATGGCCATTTTCAGCCCGTCACCGGTATTGGTCTGGATGGAGACGGGATGGGTCATCGGACCGCGCAGGAATGCCCGTTTCAAATCTTCATCCCACTCGAAGCCGCCGGTTGCCAAAATGACGGAGTTTGCGAATTCATCCCGCCTCCTGCCGTCTTTCTCTACGCTCACCCCTGTCACCCGGCCATCCTGGCGGATCAGTTCGATGGCCCTGGTTCCGGTCTCGGGCTCGATTCCCCGATCCAGACATGCCCTGAGCAAGCGCCCCATCAGGGCCTGTCCGCTGCCGCGTTCATCACGGCTGGCCCTTCGATCCAGTTCCTCCTCGCTCAACGGTTCCGGCTGGGCCTGTCCAAGCGGTGAATCAAAAATCGAATAGCGGGGGTCGGGATAATAAGGCGAGGGGGTTATCCGATCGGCCCATTCCCCCAGTTCGTCGAAAGGGTAAAGCGGGCAGTCGACGGAGCGGCCTCCGTGGACCATGCCGCCCGGATGTTCGGCATGATAGTCGGGGAATTCCGGTATCGGCCGGAAAATTACCGGGCTGTTTTCCTCCAGATGCTTCATCATCGCCGGTCCCGCATCAAGAAAGGCCTCGGCCAGATCTTGCGGGATCATGTCATGGGACAGGGACATCAGATATTTCAGCGCATTTTCGCGACTGTCTTCGACGCCCAGTCCGTCTTCATGATGGTTGTTGGGAATCCACAGCATGCCACCAGACCAGGCCGTCGTACCGCCAATCTGGTCGTGTTTTCGAAACCCGAACCTCGGCGCCAGCATCATGGGCTGCAACGGCAGCAGTCAGGCCGGAGCCGCCCGTTCCCAATATTATCACACGGCTTGCCATAATCGATCCTCCGGTCGAATTTGCGATTCTATCCCTTGATCGGCGAGCCTCAACCCGGCAACCACTATCAATAGTGCCAAATCACCGGAATCCGAGCGCTGACAAACGATCGCAGGCAGGATTTGCATAGGGGCGAAAATCTGCTTATCGGTTGCGGACTTTGTCTCAGAATCTGTTGGCAAACCGCATTCTTCCGCGCTTGACACTGCAGCCAACACAAACTAAATAAAGCGCATTCGAAACCAATTTGAACCGGCAACACCCTTCGTGGTGCGCGCTGGTTTTGTGCGTTTCGGGTGTGTTTTTAACGACTTAGCGATGAGATAGGGTCCGGCGAATCGGAGCCTGTGGAGCATGGAGAAATATATTGGCACGTATTGCTGGGGTAAATATCCCCACTAACAAGCGCGTAATCATTGCGCTTACCTACATTCACGGTATCGGACGCACGGCTGCGGCTGAAATTGTTGAAAAACTGAAGATTGATCCGACCCGCCGGGTTCAGGATCTCACCGATCAGGAAATTTTGCACATTCGTGAAACGATCGACGCCGAACATACGGTCGAAGGCGATCTGCGTCGTGAAGTTGCAATGAACATCAAGCGTTTGATGGATCTGGCCTGCTATCGCGGCCTGCGTCACCGTAAGGGCCTTCCCGTTCGCGGACAGCGTACGCATACCAATGCGCGCACCCGTAAAGGCAAGCCCAAGGCGATTGCTGGCAAAAAGAAATAAGACTTGTCTTCTGGCAAGTATCTTCAAGATATTAGGTAGGAATTGATCACATGGCACGCGAACCGCAGCGCATAAAGAAAAGTGCGCGCAAAAACATTTCGGCAGGCGTAGCGCACGTCAACGCCACTTTCAACAATACGATGGTCACCATCACCGATGCCCAGGGCAACGCGATAAGCTGGTCCTCGGCCGGCATGATGGGTTTCAAGGGCTCTCGCAAGTCGACACCTTATGCCGCTCAGGTTGCAGCAGAAGACGCTGGCAAGAAAGCCGCAGACCATGGTGTGCGGACTCTCGAAGTCGAAGTGAAAGGTCCCGGCTCCGGTCGTGAATCCGCTCTTCGTGCACTTCAGGCTGTTGGTTTCACGATCACCTCGATCCGTGACGTCACGCCGATCCCGCACAATGGTGTTCGCCCATCGAAACGGCGCCGCGTCTAAAACCGCTTGCGTTTCTGGGACAGGCCGGTGGGCCGGTCCCGATTTTTAAAATTCAGAGCGGTAATGACGTCCACACCCGCTCTTTGAACCACTAGGGGAAGTCCATGACTGTCAATATGAAGAACTGGCAAGAACTGAAGAAGCCCAACGTCCTCGACATCAAGCCCGGTGCAGACCCGAAGCGCAAGGCGACATTCATCGCTGAACCTCTGGAACGCGGTTTCGGCCTGACCATGGGCAACGCGCTGCGCCGCGTGCTTCTGTCCTCGCTTCAGGGTGCGGCAGTTACCTCGATCAAGATCGAAAACGCCCTGCACGAGTTTTCCTCGCTGCCCGGCGTGCGTGAAGATGTGACCGACATTGTTCTCAACGTCAAGCAGATCGCGCTGAAAATGGAAAGCGAAGACGCCAAGCGTCTGCAGCTCTCCGCAACCGGCCCTGCCGAAGTCAAGGCGGGCGACATTGCCGTCTCCGGTGACATCGAGATCATGAACCCCGATCTGGTAATTTGCCATCTCGACGAAGGCGCTTCGCTGAACATGGAACTGACCGTCAATGTCGGCAAGGGCTATGTTCCTGCGGTTGCCAACCGTCCGGCCGACGCGCCGATCGGTCTGATCCCGATCGACTCGCTCTACTCGCCGGTCCGTCAGGTTTCCTACAAGGTGGACAATGCCCGCGTTGGTCAGGAACTCGACTTTGACAAGCTGAACCTCACCATCGAAACCGATGGCACGGTTACCCCGGAAGATGCGATTGCCTATGCCGCCCGCATCTTGCAGGACCAGCTGCAGCTTTTCGTCCATTTCGAAGAAGCGCTGGAACAGGTGTCCTCGCCAATCGGCATGGCCGCCCAGCAGAGCCAGGCAGAAAGCGATGCCAACCAGCTCAACCGCTATCTTCTCAAGAAGGTCGACGAACTGGAACTCAGCGTCCGCTCCGCCAACTGCCTCAAGAACGACAATATCATCTATATTGGCGACCTTGTGCAGAAGACCGAAGCCGAAATGCTGCGCACCCCGAACTTTGGCCGCAAGTCCTTGAACGAAATCAAGGAAGTGCTCTCCAGCATGGGTCTGCGTCTCGGCATGGATATCCCTGGCTGGCCGCCTGAAAATATCGAGGAAATGGCCAAGAAGCTGGAACAAGAGCTGCTCGGTTAATTTTCTGTCGTTCCGGCTCAGGCCGGAATGACAACAGGGGCCTGTTGGTGATGCCCCGTTAAAATCACCTGCTGCGGGGTACCTCATACGGCCCCTTAACGAACGAAGGAAATATCTATGCGTCATAGAATGAAGGGCCGCCGGATGCAGCGGACCGGTGCTCACCGTCAGGCTCTGCTGAAGAACCTCGCGGCTGCACTGATCAAGCACGAGCAGATCATGACGACTCTGCCGAAAGCCAAAGAATTGCGTCCCTATGTTGAAAAGCTGATCACGCTCGGCAAACGGGGTGGCCTGTCCAACCGTCGTCTCGCGCACGCGCGCCTGATGGACGAAACGCAGGAAAAGAAGCTTTTTGAAGTGATTGCGGACCGTTATGCGGAACGCAGCGGCGGTTACACCCGTATCGTTCGCGCCGGCTTCCGTGCTTCGGACGCCGCGCCGATGGCGATCATCGAGCTGGTTGACCGGGACGTTGACGCGAAGGGTCAGGACAGCGGTCCGGACCAGAGCGCACAGGATGAATACGAAGACGCTTAAGTCCTTCATCCGGGATACAGTTTCAATTGATATGAGAGGCCGTGAGCGATAAGCTTGCGGCCTCTTTCTTTTGCCCGGGGTGATTATGCGTAGACTGACAATTTGGACATTGGCCATGGGATTGGCCGCGACTTCTCCCGCGCTGGCCGCACAGCAAGAAAACAAGGAAAATTCCCTGACCTACCCGGACACCAGGACCGTTGACATCGTCGAAGAGCAATTTGGCGAATATATTTCCGATCCCTATCGCTGGCTGGAAAATGACGTCCGCGAGGATGTCGAGGTGGCCGACTGGGTGAAGGCACAAAATGCCGTCACCGACGCCTATCTGGAAACGCTTGACGGCCGGAAAGCCCTGGCAAAGTCGATGGAAGCATTGTTCGATTTCGACGATCTCGGCATTCCGGTCGAGGCGGGTGGCAAATATTTCTACGAACGCAAGAGCGGCGGCCAGAATCAGGCTGTGCTCTATGTCCGCGACGGAGCGGATGGCGAAGAGCGTGTGCTGATCGACCCGGCAGGTTGGTCGGACGATGGCGCGACCGCCCTGGCCGGCTGGAAACCGTCCGGCGACGGCAGCCTGCTGGTATATGCGGTGCAGGATGGCGGGTCCGACTGGCGGACGCTGAAAGTCGTCGATGTGGCAACGGGCGAGGTGAAGCCGGACACGGTGGAATGGGCGAAGTTCACCAATCTGGCTTGGCTGCCGGATAATGTCGGCTTTCTCTATTCCCGTTTTCCCGAGCCGGAAGAAGGAGCGGCCTTTCAGTCGCTGAACGCGGACCATGCCGTCTATCTGCACAGCATCGGCAAGGACCAGACCAAGGATGCAAAAGTCTATGCCACGCCCGACCAGCCCGAACTCAACCATTTTGCGGAGCTGACATCGGACAAGGAGTGGGTGGTGATCACCTCCTCCTCCGGTACCGATGACCGCTATGAAATCACATTGATCAAGGTCGATGCGCCGGAACTGGAAACGCGCAAGCTGGTCCGCGGTTTCGAACATGACTGGCGGCTGATCGACGGCGTTGGCGATACGCTCTATTTCGTGACCAACAAGGATGCGCCGCGTCTGCGCGTGGTGAAAGCCAGCCTGACCGATGACGAACCGGAATTCACCGAGCTGGTCGCCGAAAGCGATGCGGTCGTGGACGGGGCGATGATCGTCAACGACCGTCTCGTTGTCAGCTATCTGGTCGATGCCAAGAGCAGGCTTTCGGTTTTCGACCTTGATGGCGAAGCGCTCGGCTCGCTTGATTTGCCCGGACCGGGGCAGGTGACTGGCCTCAGCGGTTCGATGAAGAGTGATGAAGGCTTCTTCACTTTCGGGAGCTTCAACCGGCCGACCACCGTTTTCCGCTATGAGCCGTCATCCGCTCCGACCATCTGGGCGGAACCGTCGCTGCCATTTGATCCCGCATCGGTGGAAGTGACGCAGCGCTTTTACGCAAGCAAAGACGGCACCAAAATCCCGATGTTTCTGGTGCATATGAAGGGGCAGGATCTGTCAAAGGGCGCGCCGACTTTGCTTTATGGCTATGGCGGGTTCAATATTTCGGTCTTGCCGCAATATAAGCCGGCCTGGATGGCGTGGATCAAGGCGGGCGGCGTGTTCGCCTCGGCCAATCTGCGCGGCGGCGGCGAATATGGCAAGGAATGGCACGATGGCGGCCGGCTGCAGAACAAACAGAATGTCTTTGATGATTTTATCGCCGCCGGAGAATATCTGATCGGCGAAGGCATTACGCCCGAAGACGGTCTGGCGATCGAAGGCCGCTCCAATGGCGGCTTGCTGGTCGGCGCCGTCATGAACCAGCGGCCCGATCTGTTCACCGCCGGTCATGCCGCGGTCGGCGTTATGGACATGCTCCGCTTTGACCGGTTCACTGCCGGACGCTATTGGGTTGATGATTATGGCTATCCGGACAAGGAACAGGATTTCAAAACCCTGCTTACCTATTCACCCTATCGCAATATCAGAAACGGGGTCGATTACCCGGCGCTGATCGTCTCGACCGCTGATACCGATGACCGCGTCGTACCCGGCCATAGTTTCAAATATACAGCGCGGCTTCAGGCTCTGGAAACAGGAGATGCTCCGCATTTGATCCGGATCGAGACCCGGGCCGGCCACGGCAGCGGCAAGCCGACCGACAAGGTGATCGAGGAATATTCGGATATTTACGCGTTTCTCGCGCACGCGATCGGGCTTGATCTGACAAAATAGGCTGCGACTGGCGCACGAATTTCGGTTTGAAAGCAGGGGCTCGGTCATTTGGCAGGGCTGCATGGCGCGTTTTTCCGCTATGTGCTCTCAAGCCCGCAGCGCATGAGTCAGATCGGCTTTCTGCTCTTCGTCATGGCAACCTGGTGGATGGCGTGGCGGGGTGTTCGTAGGGTCAACATTTTACCGGTAAACTGGTTAAGTTGAAGCGCCGCCAGTGGGCGCTGTTAGGAGACCAGAGGTTCTGGAGTTGAGTGGGTAGCAGATTTTGAGCGTTGCTCAAGCCGATGCCTGCGTGTTCCCGAAAGCGGACGTTAGCCTGCGTTTCAAAGAACTATCACAATGGGTGTAGAGGCGGACTTTGCAGCAAATCAATTTCAGGAGACGAAGCGAGCAATCTCTTTCAGACATTGGCCTTCGTCATTCACGGGCGACAAACAAGTCTTCCATTCCTGGGAAGAAAGCGTGACAGAGGTTGACTTGCACCTCCCGACAAAACCGACTGAGGGCAGCACACAGCGCCCCAATAGCGGGCTGTCGCTCTGACCCATCTCAGCCTTCATACTTCCGATGAACGTGTCTCCGTCCGCATATTGAATTATCCCTTCACCACCGTCAGCGGTTGGACCGTCGTATCTGACAACGCTGTGATAATAATCTCCGTCGATGCGCCGCCGCGTCATTACAGTGCCAAAGCCAATGAACTGGCGACTTTCAAATCGACCGCCGACCATTTCAGTCGAGTCTTCGCCCTCGGCCACTCTGCGATGCCGTGTAGCCACTCCCTGCCGCATGGTACCTTTAACAAATGAACCTTGCTCCTTCTCCGACTCAACACCGCCATCGTTGTAGGTCTTGGTGTTGACACGTTCACCGTCTCCGGAGAATTTCCCATTTTCCCAACCACCAGAGTAAGTCGTGGTTGCTCCCTTGAAACTGCCGTCCAGAAATTCGCTCTCTTCACGTCCGTGCCGTAGCCCTCACGCGCGCCGTCAACCCATGTGCCCTTACTGACTTTCCGATGGATAACATTTGAATATCTGTTTGTTTGCGTCCAGACGCCCTCGCCATTGAGTTTACCGCCTGAAAGCGTTCCTCTGAATTCTATGGTCGCTCCGCTGGCGGCTGCTGGCGTTTCGTCCGTCCAATCTATTTTACCGGGACCGTTAGCCCGGCCATTTACGCAAGCCCCATCCCAAGCGAGAGTACCAACTGGGTCTGAGCCAGTCCCCGCCCACCAAATTTCGCAATCGGTGTTTGCGGCCGAAAACCAGCTTCCAATTAGCCTGCCGCGATCCCAGAGGCCTTCAACAATTTTGCCATCTTGTCCCGTATAGCGTCCAATTCCGTCACGATATCCTTCGTTCCAGTTTCCAGAGTAGGCCTCGCCCCAGCTTGCTTGACGCGTTCCAAAGCCGTGATATTCGCCATCCTTGAGCGAACCGCTATATTTCGCGCCAGAGCTGTAAGTTATCTCAACTTCACCCTGAGGAATGCCCCCGTCAAAATGCCCCTCAATGGTTGCAAAAATTCCGTCCTCGTAGGTGGCGATGCCTTTGCCCTCAGCCTGACCGAGAAAACAAGGTCCAGTCCATTCTGCCCAGCCTTCTTCGGTCATGCAATTGCCCAGCGCAGGAACTACATCTGGAGCAGCACTTCCACAGCCAGCTATGAGCAACGCAGGTGCGATGACTGGGGCGTGCCGGTGCCAAAATTTCAAGTCAACCCTCCCTAGACAACCAGAGACTAGTGCAACAGTTCAATTGTCACTGCGAAATATATCGCACGGGATCGCTGTGTCCGCAACTGGATCGAAAGGGGTTTTGATTTTCCGAGATATCATTTTGCACCGGGGCGGTTGGGCCTCGCGGGGGCGGCACTCGATGCTTCTTATTCGCACCAGCCCGAAGAACGATTTCCAGTGCTTTATATCCTTTTGTCCTTCACTCTAGTAGCTCCTGTCCCGCTACATACGGGAAAGAGCCATATATTGCTCGCATTTCTCCCATGCGTTCATAAAAATAGCCTTTAACATGAACAAATCCTGTCAGGCCAGTTCAGCCTTCACTCAAGCCGACTCCCCTAAAAGGGCTTTGCAAGCTCGGGAAAAGGTTTCGGGCAGTGTGAAAGGAAAGTGGACATGAACAAGTTGAACAAGGCTCTTGTCGGAACCGCTGCTGCTGCTGCAATGGCCGTTTCTGCTACCCCCGCAATGGCAAAGGATGGCCGCAATGGCGGACCGAGCGCTGGCGAAGTAATCGCCGGTGTGGCGATCATCGGCGCAATTGCCGCGATTGCCAGTTCGAACAGCAAGGACCGGGGATATCATGATGCCGATTATCGCGGTGACCGTTACCGCAATGACCGATATGCCAATAATCGCTATCGCCAGATCGATCAGCGGAGCGCGGTAAACCGCTGCGTTCGGGCCGCTGAACAGGGTGCCACCTATCGTGGCCGGGCGTCGGTTACCGACATCCGCGATATCGACCGGACCCGCAACGGTTACCGGATCAAGGGCAATATCCTGGTCGAACAGAATCGCGGCCGGTACAACCGGAACAGCTATTCCGACAAAGGCAAGTTCACTTGCTATGTCGATGGCAACCGGGTGAGCGACGTGCAATTCAGCGGGCTCAAATATGCCCGCCGCTAGAAGCGCTCTGCATTTCCAGAGGTAAAATGATGGTTCAGCCTGGTGACAGGCTGGGCCATCTATATATGATGGCATGGCAGGTCTCCGGGTGCGGGACCGGCACTCAACGGGGTGATGACATGACCAAAATGACCAGATTTTCCGCCATTGCAGCCTCCACTGCTATGATTTTTACCGGGTTCTCGCCAGCCATGGCTGCGCCGATGCCCGGCGCTGTTGCCATTGCAACGCCGATCGACAGCAGCGCGCTCGGCTGGAGCGCCGAAAATGACACGGTGGAAGGATGGCGCAGCTATCGCGGCTATCGTGGCTATCGCGGCCATCGTCGTCATCGCGGCGGGATTGACGGTGGTGATGTCCTGGCCGGTATATTGGTGATCGGCGGGATTGCCGCGATTGCCAGCGCGGCTTCCAAGAACAACCGCGACCGGCGCTATGAAGATCGTGACTATCGCGACGATGCCCCGCGCTACGACGACCGGCGTTCGAACAATGGATATTATAGCAGCACCGGCGACATGGACCTGGCGATCAATGTCTGTTCCGATGCAGCGGAAAGACAAGCGGGCCGTGATGCGCGGGTGTCGACAATCCAGTCGGTGTCGCGTGATGGAGCCGGCTGGCGGGTTGAAGGTTCATTGTCGAACAGCGACCAGCGCTCGTTCCTGTGCGGAGCCAGCCAGGGGCGCGTCGACTTCGTACAGCTCGGAAACGGCGATCTCGCTTTTGCGAACTAGTCCTCGATTTTAAACGGCCGTCCTGCCAAATTCCTGGCGGGTGACCGGGTGCGAAGCGCTTAGTCCGCCGTCGACCGCAATCGCCTGTCCATTGACATAGGATGACCGGTCGGAGGCCAGAAAAAGTGCCACTTCCGCCATCTCCGAAGGCGCAGCGCCGCGGCGTAGCGGATTGAGATAGCCTAGCCGGTCTTCCTTGCCTTTTCGCGGGCCTTGTCGTAGATGAACTGGGTCATGCCGGTTTCGGTAATGCCGGGACAAATGGCGTTGCAGCGGACATTGGATGTCGCGAATTGCTGTGAGGCGACTTTTACCAGATTGATAACGCCGGCCTTGGAAGCGGAATAGGCCGGACCACCGGCGCCCGACCGGATGCCGGCGACGCTGGCGGTGCAGATGATGGAGCCGCCGTGCTTGCTTTCTGCGATCACCTTACCGGCATATTTGCAGGCAAGAAATGGCCCGATCAGATTGACGCGGAGCACTTCCTGCCATTCGGCAACGCTGCTGTCGAAAATCCCTTCAAAGCCGCCACCGATACCGGCGTTGGCGAAAAAGACATGCAGGTCGCCAAAGCGCTGTTCAGCGGCTTCCACCAGCATTTCGACATCGCCTTCCGATCCGGCATCGGCCTTGATCGCGATGATATTGCCTTCGGAGCCCTTGGCGGTGTCTTCCACCGCATCGGTGACATCGCTGGCGATGACCTTGGCGCCATGTTCGGCAAAGAGCAGGGCAGAGGCCCGTCCGATGCCGCTACCGGCACCCGTGATGATCGCAACTTTGCCTTTGAGGTCCATTTTATGCTCCTGCGCGTTTTGCGACTTCCCATCCGGCTTGTGCCAAGGGTGTCACCCGGTCCGACATTTCGGCCGCGGCGGCGCTATTGGCGGTGCCATCGGCAACCCGCTTCTGAATGCCTTGCAGAATAGCAGCAATCCGGAACAAATTATAGGCCAGATACCAGTCCATCGGCGGCAGTTCGGCCATGCCCGATTTTTCGCAGTAGCGCGCAATAGCTTCTTCGCGGGAAGGGATGCCGAGGGCGGCCAGATCGATACCTTTGAGACCGCTGCGGCCTTCCGGCTCCATCTCATAGGCCATCAGCCAATAGGCGAAATCGGCAATCGGATCTCCGAGGGTTGAAAGCTCCCAGTCGAGAACCGCGATGACCTTGGGCTCGTCATGGGCAAAAATCATATTGTCGAGCCGGTAATCGCCATGGACGATGCCAAAGCCTTTCTGTTCCGGGATGGTTCTGGACAGCCACTCGATCAACTTGTCCATTTCCGGAATTTCCTGCAGCTCGGACAGGCGATATTGCTGGGTCCAGCGCGAAATCTGGCGCTCGCAATAATTGCCGGGTTTGCCGTGCTTTTCCAGGCCCAGTTCGGTCGGGTCATAGCTGTGCAGCTTGGCCAGCGTATCGATCATTTCGTGATAGATGGCCGTGCGTTCGGCGGGATCGCTGTCCGGCAAAGTGCCGTCCCACAGCGTCCGGCCGTCTGCCATGCCCATGATGTAGAACATCGTGCCGAGCACGCTGTCATCTTCGCACAGACCATAAGGTTTGGCGACCGGGAAGCCGGCTGGATAGAGACCCGCAATCACCCGGAATTCGCGGTCCACCGCATGGGCCGAGGGCAGGAGCTTGCCGAACGGCTTCTTGCGCAAGACATAGGAGGTTGTCGGCGTGTCTATCTTGTAGGTCGGATTGGACTGGCCGCCCTTGAACTTGGTCAGGGTCAGCGGACCGGCATAGCCTTCAACATTGGCTTCCATCCAGCGGGCCAGGCTCGCTTCGTCCAGTTTGTCCTTCTCGGGCACTTCCATTGTGCCAGTCATGTCTTCCTGTGGATTCATGGAAGTTCCTCTTTTAGCTAAAGACGATCACGGACCGTGCCGCATCGCCTTTTTTCATTTTGTCAAAACCGTCGTTGATTTGCTCTAGCGGAATGGTTTCGGCGACAATGCTATCCAAATCGAGCATTCCGCGCAGGTAGAAATCCACCAGCCGCGGGATGTCCACGGGGAAGCGGTTCTCGCCCATCAGCACGCCCTGCAATTTCTTGCCGGACAGCAGATCCATCGCGCTCAGGCCGACCTTATGGTCAAGCGGCATCATGCCGAGAATGGTCGCGGTGCCGCCGCGTTTCAGCGAACCGACCGCGAGATCGCCCGAGGCCGGACGACCGACCGCTTCGATCGCGTGATCGACGCCGCCCTTGGTCATTTCGACAATCTGTCCGGCGGCATCGTCGGCCATCGCGTCGACCACGTCGGTCGCGCCCAGCTTGACCGCCAGATCGCGCTTTTCCTTGATCGGATCGGCGGCAATGATCCGGCCCGCGCCAGCAATTTTCGCGGCGTTGATGGTGGCAAGGCCAACCCCGCCGCAACCGACGACCGCCACGGTTTCGCCTGGCGTGACCTTACACGCATTGAAGATCGTGCCCGCGCCGGTGGTTACCGCGCAGCCAATGACGGCAGCACGGTCCAGCGGCATGTCGGGATCGATCCGCACGCAGGCATGTTCGTGGATCAGCATCTGCTCGGCAAAGGCCGAAAGATTGAGCATCTGGCCCACGGTCGAGCCATCGGGCCGGGTGATCCGCGGTGCTTCATCCGGACCCCGCCGTGTGTCCGCGCCGAGACACAGGGACATGCGGCCGGTCACGCAAAACTCGCAATGACCGCAATAGGCGGAGAGGCAGGACACCACGGCATCGCCGACGGCGACGGTGCGAACTTCGCTGCCGATCGCCTCGACAATGCCCGCTGCCTCATGGCCCGGGATAGCGGGCAGGGGATGCGGATAGGCGCCGTCGATAAAATGCAGATCCGAATGGCAAAGCCCGCAGGCCGCCGTCCGGATCAGCACTTCATGCGGTCCCGGTTTGGAAATTACGACATCCTCTATGACGAGCGGTTTGCCCGCTTCGACCAGTACTGCTGCCTTCATTACAATATCCTAACGGGTTGCGCCCATGTCGCCGGACGAGAAGCTTTCCTGCATCTTGCTGCCATCGGCGGTTTCGGCATATTTGCCATATTCCATCTTGGCGATCGTGCGATTGTGCACTTCGTCCGGACCATCGGCGAGCCGCAGGGTCCGCTGATGGGCATAGGCGCTGGCGAGACCATAATCGTCGGAAACGCCGCCGCCACCATGGGCCTGGATCGCATCATCAATGATCTTCAGCGCCATATTCGGAGCCTGAACCTTGATCATGGCGATTTCCGCCTTGGCATATTTGTTGCCGACCTTGTCCATCATGTCGGCTGCTTTCAGGCAGAGCAGACGGCTCATGTCGATGTCGATCCGGGCACGGGCAACGCGCTCGTCCCAGACGCTATGTTCGGAAATGCGCTTGCCGAACGCGATACGCGACTGCAGGCGCTTGACCATTTTCTCGAGCGCTTCTTCGGCGACACCGATGGTCCGCATGCAGTGATGGATACGACCGGGGCCGAGGCGACCCTGGGCAATTTCAAAGCCGCGCCCTTCGCCAAGGATGATGTTCGATGCGGGAACGCGAACGTCCTTCATCTCGACTTCCATATGGCCGTGCGGCGCATCGTCATAGCCGAAGACCGGCAGGTGACGGATGATGTTCACGCCCGGTGCGTCGGTCGGCATCAGGATCTGGGACTGCTGCGTATAGCGGCTGCCCTCGAAGGTGGTCTTGCCCATGACAATCGCGATTTTGCAACGCGGATCGCCGAGGCCCGAGGACCACCATTTGCGGCCGTTGATGACATATTCGTCGCCGTCGCGGACAATCGCGGTTTCGATATTGGTCGCGTCGGACGATGCAACGGCTGGCTCGGTCATCAGGAAGGCCGAGCGGATTTCACCGTTCATCAAGGGACGCAGATATTGTTCTTTCTGCTCCAGCGTGCCGTAGCGGTGGAACACTTCCATATTGCCGGTATCGGGAGCCGAGCAGTTGAACACTTCGGAAGAAAAGCCAACGCGGCCCATTTCTTCGGCGCACAGCGCATATTCGAGATTGGTCAGGCCGGGGCCTTCAAATTCAAATACATCGTCAATATGCGTCAGATTGGGATTGGCTGGCGGCATGAAGAGGTTCCAGATGCCGGCTTCCTTGGCCTTTTTCTTCTCTTCTTCGACGACCTGGAGAACTTTCCAGCGCTCGCCGGTGGATTCTTCCTTGTGAAAGTCGGCCATGCGGGGACGGAGGTGAGTCTCGATATGGTCGCGGACCCGGTTGCGCCAATATTCCTGCTTTTCCGTGAGATCAAAATCCATGCCCAAATCCTTTTCTTTTTTAACTATGCAATTAACTTATCAGAGGCCGTCTGGCTTTGCCACAGCGAAAACGACTAGCCGGAGCAGTTTTATTCCGATTGCCTCATTTCACCTTCGGCATGCTCGCCGACAGCTTCGCGATGCGGTCGCTATGGTCCTGCTCGCCGAGCGGGAACAGGGTATAGGCCCAGGTCCCGGCGATACCGATCGCTGTCACCATGCTTACGAAAATCAGCGCCAGATTGTCGACAATGGCGCGATCCACCGTCCCGGGCACCGCTTGCGCGGGCAGCTGGATGAAGGAAATGATCAGCCCGGACAGCAATATGCCCATGCCGCCGACCATTTTCTGCATGAACCACATGCCGGAGGAGAACAGGCCTTCCGTCCGCTTGCCAACTTCAAAGGCGTAAGCATCGGTGACATCGGCCATCATCGACATGGTCAGGATCATCGCCGAAATGCCCGCCGCTATGTTGATGACGAGAAAGGTGAACAGGACCGGGATCAGATTCGGCGAGCCGGGCGCCGGGAACAGATCGACCATCCGCAGCCAGTAAGGCGCCGTACCGACGATCACGGCAAAGGCCGTCAGCAGGGCGGCGCCCTTCGGCTTTCCGGTGCGCTTGGAGATCGGGGTGACCAGCAGAAACGCCAATATGACGCCGATGAACAGGACCGCCGAATAGAGGGTCATTTCTGCCGAGCCAAATTCCCAGACATGCGTCAGCAGATAAGGGGTCATGGCGAATAGCAGGCCCTGATTGGTGAAGGCGAAGACGCCCGCAAACATCAGCAGCAGAAAGGGCGAGAACCGAAATGCAGAGAGCATTTCACCAAAGCCTTCCGCCGTCTTTGGCGGGCTGCTTTCGGCCTTGTAGCGGCCGACCATGCGCTTGTGGGTGCTCATCGCCGAAACCAGAACGGCAAAGGCCATGATACAGGCGCCGACGATGGCGAGAGTCGAATAGCCGTCGACGTTGAGCATGCCGACGGGATATTTCTCGCTCGGTACCAGCAGCACGCCATAAGCGAAGACCATGATGCCAAGACCGCTCGCCCAGCCGAACAGGGTGCGATAGCGCAAGGTGCTGGTGCGGTCATGATAGTCGCGGCTGAGTTCCGGCAGCAGCGCGAGCGAAGGGACCTCGTAGGCGGACAAGGTGATCCGGACGAGCATCGCCATGGTCAGCAGATAGAAGAATTGCAGCGTGGCGCTGGTCTCCGGCGGGTGCCATAATAGCAGCCAGGCAATCGCGATGGGAAAAGCGGCGCCATAGAGCCACGGGTGACGACGCCGATCGGGGTTCGGGTCCGGTCGGTCATCTGGCCGATCAGCGGATCGATAAACGCATCGACAAACAGCGCAATGGCGATCGCCAGACTGACTACATCGGCGCGCATGCCGACGACCTGATTATAATAATAGAGCAGGAAGACGGAAAAGCCGTTGTCCTTGATCCCGTAGGCGGAGGCGCCGAACCCGTATAGAATCTTGGTCGGGAGGGGAAGCTTGTCGGACGCCTCTGTCAACGCAAATGCTCCGGCAAAATGGCATCCAGCATGCCCGGCACTTCCGGATCCCAGCTGCCCTGGGTGCCGACCAGCATGCCGCCGTCGACCAATATATGCGTGCCGGTGACAAAGCCGGCGGCATCCGACGCGAGATAGGCTGCCGCTTCGGCGATGTCAGCGGGGACGCCGGGACGGGCAACCGGCTGCGCGCTGGCAGCGGCCTGGCCGAGAACCGTATTGATTGCCTGTGTCTCCTCCTTGTTCGCGCCGACAGTGGAGGCGAAAATATTGGTCTGGATAAAGCCCGGGCAGATTGCGTTTACCCGGATCTTATATTGTGCGAGCTCGGCCGCGGCGACCTTGGTCAGGTGCAGCACACCGGCCTTGGCGGTGGAATAGGCAATCGGGCCATAGCCTGCCTGAAAGGAACAGATAGAGGCGGTATTGACGATCGCTCCGCCGCCGCGTGCCTTGAGATGCGGCGCGGCATGGCGAATGCCCATCGCGACCGATTTCAGCAGCAGCGCCATGGCAAAGTCCCAGTCATCGCCGCTGATCTCGTCGATTGGATCGCGCGGCCCACCGGCACCGGCATTGTTGAAGACGATATCGATGCCGCCGGTCTCTTCGGCGGCATAGTCCATCAGCGCCTTGATCTCGGCTTCCTGCGTAACGTCGCATGCCTTGAACAGAAAATTTTCGCCCATCGCCGACATCATCGCGGTGCCTTCCGCTTCGTCGATATCGCCCATCACGACGGTCGCACCCTCGCGGAGGAACAGTTCGACGCTGCCGCGTCCTATGCCCGATGATCCGCCGGTAATCACGGCGGTTTTGCCTTTAAATCTCATCCTCTTGCGCTCCCGTTTTTTCCGGCAGTAAAGCGATGAAGCCCGTGAGCGTCAATCGCTTGTGCCGCCGGCCCTCGTTTCCGTTACGGAAATCTCAAGGCCGGATGATGGTGAACCAGTCCTGCGTCCGATCCTCCGATTTTTTCGCCGTCAGGCCAAGGGAATCATTGAATCGATCAACGCAATTATGATAGTCCAACTTTAATTGCTCAATTAAAAGGAAAATCGTGATGTCCGATCTGGAAACATTCCGCGCGGAGACCGCTGCATGGCTCGAAGCCAATTGCCCGCCGGAGATGCGCGAGCCGATGACCGGCGAAGAAGATGCCGTCTGGGGCGGACGCAATGCGACCTTCAAGCCGGGCCAGAAAGAATGGCTGGATATCATGGCGGCCAAGGGCTGGACGGTTCCCGACTGGCCGAAAGAATATGGCGGTGGCGGATTGTCACGGGCCGAAGCCAAAATCCTCGGCCAGGAAATGGCCCGGCTCAAATGCCGGTCGCCTCTGTCGAGCTTCGGCATCTGGATGCTTGGCCCCGCACTGCTGCATTTCGGTACCGAAGCGCAGAAGAAACATTTCCTGCCGCCGATTGCGCGCGGTGAAATCCGCTGGTGTCAGGGTTATTCCGAGCCGGGCTCCGGTTCCGATCTGGCCTCGCTGCAAACCAGCGCGGTCGACAAGGGCGATCATTTCCTGATCAACGGCCAGAAAATCTGGACCAGCTATGCCGACAAGGCTGACTGGATCTTTTGTCTGACGCGGACTGACAAGAATGAAAAGCACAAGGGCATTTCCTTCATGCTGTTCGACATGACCAGCGAAGGCGTCAGCACCAAGCCGATCGTTCTGATCTCCGGCCAGTCGGCCTTCTGCGAGACATTTTTCGATGATGTCAAAGTGCCGAAAGAATATGGCGAGGGCGTTTCCTCTGTCGTCTATGAAGTCAACAAGGGCTGGGACGTTGCCAAATATCTGCTGGGCCACGAGCGCAGCATGATTTCCGGCGGCGGTTCGGAAGGCGCGACATCGCTGGGCGCCAAATTTGCCGACCAGGTCGGACGCGATGAAATGGGCCGTCTCGACGATCCGATGCTACGCGCGCAAATGGCCGAAATGGATATCGAAGTCCTGGCATTCCGCGCCATGGCCGAGCGCTTTGGCGATACGTTCAAGGCGGGGCTTTGCCACCCGGCACAGCCCAATATGATGAAATATGCCGGCACCGAAATCAACAAGCGCCGCCACGAGCTGATCATGTCGGCCGGTGGCAGCGAAGTGCTTGAATGGGAGAGCGACGCGACCAACGGCGGGATGACCGCCCGCAGCTGGCTGCGGACCAAGGCGAACAGTATCGAAGGCGGCACCAGCGAAGTGATGCTGAACGTCATATCCAAGCAGATATTGCGACTGCCCGGCGCCTGACAGGCCATATCCCATTGCCATGATGGCGGGACCGGCTCGTGCCCGAACCCGCCGCGCACAATTTCAGACAAGGACTAGAACATGCCGCTTTATTTGAACGACGACCAGCAGATGCTCCACGACAGTGCAGCCGAGTTTATGAAGGGCGAGGCGCCGGTAGCGCATCTCCGTGAATTTCGGGACAAGCAATGCAAGGACGGATTCTCCCACGCTCTGTGGAAGCAGTTCGCGGAAATGGGTTTCACCGGCATAATGATCGGCGAAGACGAGGGCGGCCTGGGTCTCGGCCATATCGAGGCCGGCGTGGTGCTCGAGGAAATCGGTCGCAACCTGACGCCGTCGCCCTTTTTGACGACGGCAGTAGCGGGTGTGGAAGCGCTCAATGCCGGCGGCAAGGCGCTGCGCGACAAATATTTCCCGGGCATTCTGGCCGGCGAGACTGTTCTCGGTCTGGCGATTGACGAAGGCGCGAAACATCGCCCCGACCAGATCGGCATGGCCGCAACCCGCGAAGGCAATGGTTTCAAACTGGACGGCAAAAAGCAATTTGTCGTGCAGGGCGGCTCGGCCGATATGTTGATCGTTGCTGCGCGGACCAGCGGTGCGGCTGGCGATGACAAAGGCCTAACCCTGTTCGCCGTCGATGCCAATGCGGCGGGCGTTTCGCGGGACAGCGCGCGGCTGGTCGACAGCGCGATGGCGGCCCATGTCCAATTTGACGGCGTCACGGTCGATGCCGACGCGGTGATCGGCGAGGTGGACGATGGCGACACCGTGCTGCGCCGCTTGCTGAACGCTGGCCGCGCCGGCGCGGCTGCCGAAACGCTCGGCGTGGGCGCGGGCTCGATGGATATCACCGTCGACTATATCAAGGGCCGGAGCCAGTTCGGCGAACTGATCGGCTCGTTCCAGGCCTTGCAGCACCGCATCTCCCATCTCTACAGCGAAATGGAAATTGCCCGTGCTGCCGTTCTGAAAGCGCAGCAAATGCTCGACGAAGGCTCGTCCAAGGCGGATCTGATGGTTTCGGTTGCCAAGGCCAAGGCGGGCAAGGCCACGTCACTCTCGGTCAAGGAAGGCGTTCAGATGCACGGCGGCGTTGGTATGACCGACGAATATGACATCGGCCTCTATATGAAGCGCGACCGCGCGCTGCAGGAATTCATGGGCGATGTGAACTATCACACCAATCTCGTCGCCGAAATGCACGGCTATTAAAGGATAATGACGATGGATTTTAACAAACTTTTCTCGCTCGAAGGCCGTGTGGCGCTCGTCACCGGCGGCCAGCGTGGCATCGGCGCGATGATCACCGAAGGATTTCTCGCGCAGGGCGCAAAAGTCTATATTTCCGGCCGCAAGGCGGATCAGGGCGAAGCGGCGGCTGCCGAATTCGGCGAGAATTGCACCTATATCCAGGGCGATATTTCGACCTATGAAGGCTGCAAGGCGCTGGCAGCAGAAATTGCATCGCGCGAAGAGAAGCTCGACATTCTCGTCAACAATGCCGGCGTCGCCTGGGGCGCGGAATATGTCGATTTCCCCGAATCCGGCTGGGACAAGGTCATGGACACCAATGTCAAAGGCCTGTTCTTTCTGACCCAGGCGCTGCACCCGCAGCTGAAGGCAGCCGCCAGTTTCGAACGTCCGGCCAAGGTCATCAATATCGCGTCGGTTGACGGTATGAAGGTCAACCCGTGGGAGACCTACAGCTATCAGGCATCGAAAGCGGCGGTCATTCATCTGACCCGCAAAATGGCTTCGAAGCTGGTGCAGGAAGATATTATCATGACCGGCATAGCGCCGGGTGCCTTTGCCTCGACCATGAACAAGGCGGCCCGCGACCACGAAGATGCGGTCGAGAAAGGCATTCCGGCGAAACGCATCGGCCGGCCCGAGGACATGGCCTCCACCGCCGTGTTCCTGGCAAGCTCGGCCGGTGACTATGTCATCGGCACGACCATCCCCGTCGATGGCGGAATCGTCAATGCTGCCAATCCCGGAGCGTCGATAGACGGCTGATCCGGCTTTGCCGCTTGACCAATTTAGCTCCAGACTGTATTAATACAACAATACAGTCTGGAGAAATACCCATGTCGAACAAATATCTGATCTTATTGGCCGCCTTGCCGTTGGGCCTGTCCGCTTGCAGCAAGGCTGACGACGGCGACGGTTCCGGCGTTTCCATCGATTTCAGCGATGACAGCCAATCTGATGACGAGAAAGTCAGAATCGGTGGTGACGGGGAAGACAGCAAATTCTCGATCAAGGCCGATGGTTTCTCGATGGAAATCGACTTGCCATCGATCACGCTCGACAGCGACGATTTCGATATGAACGATGTCGACCTCTATCCCGGTAGCCAAGTCACGAGTTTCGATATCGAGGACAAGGACGGGCAGGGCGGCAAGGTCCGCATCGGTTTCAAGGCGCCCATCAGCGCGGACGAACTGGCCGACTGGTATGAAAAGCAATTGACCGGCAATGATTTCAAGGTGGCACGCGAGGGAACCAGCCTGTCGGGGCAGACCGATGAAGGTGATCCGTTCGCGCTGGCGCTCACCGGACTGTCGGCCAACGAGACCAAGGGCGTTCTGGAGTTTTCCGAACGGAAATAGGCCGGCGCGCAGCCGCATATTTGCATGATTTTACCAGGCGTCCTGATTGTTCAGGGGCTGGCCACCGGAATATGCTATGATCGCCTGACATAAACAGGAGAAACGGTCATGCGTCACGGAACAACCTCTGCAAGAATCCTTGCCTCGCTCGCTCTGGCGGCAGCGCCGGTGGCAATGGTCTCTTTCGCCGCGACACCGGCGGTGGCGCAATCCACCGGCGTGAAAAGCATATTGGGCGATGCCTCCGACAACGCGCTCGACAAGCTGTCCCAGCCCGGTGCTTTCTATGCCGACGAAGCGGTGCGGATTCTGCTGCCCGGTCCGCTGGAGAAGGCCACGAGCATCCTGCGCTTCACCAGCAAGGCGGGCCTGACCAAGGATATTACCAAAACCCTCAACGACGCTGCCGGACGGGCGGCGCTCGAAGCCAAACCCGTGTTCCGCTCGGCGATTGACGGCCTCACCCTGCAGGACGGGGTCGGAATCGTAACCGGCGGCAATAAAGCCGGTTCAGACTATCTGCGGCGGACCTCCGGCGAAGAGCTCGCGGCGAAGGTCCGTCCGCTGGTTGAAAAAGCCCTGACCGAACTGGGCGCCTACCAGCAGGTCGAAAAGCTCGGATCGGTTTCTTCGCTGGCCCGGCTGGGCGGTGCAGATCTCTCTCGCGACGGCCTGACGGATAGCGTCACCGACCAGACGATGGATGGCATCTTCGCCTATATTGCGAATGAGGAAGCCAAGTTCCGCAGCGACCCGCTCGACAAGGGAAAGAAGCTGCTGAAGGACCTGTTTTAGCAAATACAACAGGTTAGGTTTCAATCGGCACCGGTGAAACGGAATTCCCGGTTGCAAAACACGCAACAGTTAATTCTCCATTTTCAATTGAAACCTAATGACCATGCGACCATCTGCAGCCTGTAAGTTACGCAGGAAAAGAGATGTTTGACAGGCGTTTGTAAATAAGGAGAAAATCCATGAAAACGCTTTTCAATATTGTCGCCGCCCTCTCCGCCAGCAGCATCGTGCTGTTCTCGACGGTCCAGGTCTGAGGCAAGAAGTTACAATCCCGGCAGCCTCCTCCTCCTCCTCCCGAACGAGGCGCCGGGATTGGTCCAAAGGTCCGGTTCTTTATTCATCCCCTCCCTTGAAAAGAGCCGGACCAGCGGACAAATCCCCTAAAATCCGCCGGTCATCCCGAATCCCAAGCTTATCCACCGTATCGGCAGGAGTTTTCCACCGCTAACTGGATAGCCTGTGGATAACTTCCGTTTTTCTCCTAGGAGCGACTCGGCATCGGGGAGCATATATAGGTCATCGGAAGGGAAACGGACGAACCAGCGACCAGTCAGCAATGACCCGCAGGACAGCCCGGGAACCGGAAGATGGTCGAGACGACCAGTTTGTTTTCGCAAGAAAAGGAAAATGATCTCTCGGTCGGTGATCGGAGAAAGTCCGAAAAGGGAAGGCGCAAGCCGGAACGGATCAGACGGACAAGGATCATCAGGTGACTGGACCAATTGCGGGTCGGCAACCGAAGCGAAGAAGCGCAAGCGGACACGTGGATAACAACCGACCATCAACGCACTGGACCGGAAACCCGACGCCGAACAAGCGGCCACCGGAATCGCAAGAGGATGGTTGCCCCAACAGAGGCGCAGCGGGAGCTTATCTTCGGGTAAGCTCCCGTTTTTTTGCCGCCACCGCCTGCCGCCTCTGCGTGCCCGCACCGCCGGGACCTGTCCCGACATACCCCTGTTCTGCCGCATCATTACTGCTAGTTTGATTATGGCGACTCATCTCGCATGGTCACCATAACCAGAAAATAGGACAGGATGATATGGACACCAGCAAACTCATGTTCCGCGACGGCCTGATGAAGGGCGAACGCATTCTCGTAACCGGCGGCGGCACCGGTCTTGGCAAGGAAATGGCCGAAGGCCTGCTCAAACTGGGCGCGGAGGTGCATATCTGCGGCCGGCGCGGCGATGTGTGCAAGGCAACGGCCGAGGAACTGGTCGAAAAACATGGCGGAAAAGTCGTTCCGCATCCCTGCGATATCCGCAGCGCCGAGATGATCAGCGAGATGAACGACATCATCTGGCAGCAACATGGTCCGCTCACGGGCCTGATCAACAATGCCGCCGGCAATTTCATTTCCCGCACCGAAGATCTCTCGATCCGGGGTTTCGACGCGATTGCCAATATCGTCTTCCGCGGCACATTCTATATGACCCACGATATCGGCAAGCGCTGGATCGAGGGCGGGACCCGCGGCAATGTCGTGTCGATCCTGACCACCTGGGTGTGGAACGGCAGCGCCTTCACCGTGCCGAGCGCGATGTCCAAGGCCGGGATCAACGTGATGACCCAGAGCCTTGCGGTGGAATGGGCGCGTCACAATATCCGCCTCAACGCCATCGCGCCAGGCCTGTTCCCGACCGAGGGCATGTCCGCCCGCCTGAACCCGACCGGCAGCGACGAGGACCGCAAACGCAGCGGTGCACCGATCAACCGCCCGGGCGAAATGCACGAACTGGCCAATCTCGCAACCTTCCTGCTCGGCCCCGGTGTCGAATATCTCACCGGCCAGACCATCGCCATTGACGGTGGCAGCTATCTTGCGAGCGGCGGCAATTTCTCGCAGCTGCTCGGCTGGGGTGACGAGGAATGGAACGCGGCAAAGGACGCAATTCAGGGCCAAAACCAGAAAGACCGGGCCAAACGTACGGTGTAACCCGGTCGTGGCGGTCGCTGTGTCGCCGGAAATCTGACCGCGCCGATTTTTCTTTTGGCCAGTGATTGCGATCACAGTGCCCGCGAAGAATCGCGGTTAATAAAATCCTGCGGCATCGATCTGATGAAACATTTCACTCGATACAATCCTGATGTCGCATCTTGCCCTTCAAGGGCATTCAGGAGAAGTCCGGCGGTTTAGCGACCCGGCCGCCGGGCTTCTTTCTTGTGTTCGGAGAGGACGCATGTTCCGTGTCTTTCAAGACCGCTTCCCGCGCTGCGCAGAACGCCGCAGCCTGTCTCGCCAGCCACAATTTCAACATCAGCATCATGATCGACAACTTCGATTAGTCTCAGGAAATTTACTGATTTCGACATTCATTCGACTGCGCCTAAAGTTTCTTCCGCGACAATATTCGGGACAAACAACAGGAGAGAGAGATGTTCAAATCACAGGTTTCGCTATTCGCCTTGCTGGCCGCGTCGATGACGCCGCTGGTAATGGCCAGTCCGGCCCAGGCCCAGAACACAGTGGTGCAGGATCCGCCGGGGGCCATGTCCAACAAGGACTGGTGGCCACAAAGTCTCGACCTCGCGGCGCTCCGCCAGCATGAGGCACAGTCCAATCCCTATGGCCCGGACTATGATTATGCCGCCGAGTTCGCCACGCTCGATCTCGCTGCGGTCAAGGAAGATATCCGCAAGGTTCTGACCACGTCTCAGGACTGGTGGCCGGCCGATTATGGCCATTATGGTCCGTTTTTCATCCGCATGGCCTGGCACAGCGCCGGTACCTATCGCGTCGGTGACGGTCGCGGTGGCTCCGATGGCGGCGAGCAAAGGTTCGAACCGCTTAACAGCTGGCCCGACAATGTCAGCCTCGACAAGGCGCGCCGTCTGGTCTGGCCGATCAAGCAGAAATATGGCCGGAAATTGTCCTGGGGCGACCTGATGGTGCTGACTGGCAATGTCTCGCTCGAGGATATGGGCTTCAAGACCATCGGTTTCGCCGGTGGCCGCGTGGACGCCTGGCAGCCTGATCTGGTGTTCTGGGGTCCCGAGGCCAAGATGCTGGAAGACAATCGCCGCGACGGCAAGGGCGATCTCAAGGGCTCGCTCGCCGCAACCCAGATGGGCCTGATCTACGTCAATCCGGAAGGTCCGAACGGCAATCATGATCCGATCTCGGCCGCTGCCGATATCCGGCGAGCCTTCGGCAATATGGCGATGAATGACGAGGAAACGCTGGCGCTGATCGCCGGTGGCCATACGTTCGGCAAGGCGCATGGCGCGCACAAGCCCGAAGAATGCATGGGCGACGAACCTTCCGCTGCCGGCATTGAAGCTCAGGGCATGGGCTGGGCCAACAAATGCGGCAAGGGCAATGCCGAGGACACGATTACCAGTGGTCTCGAAGGCGCGTGGTCGGCCAATCCGATTGCGTTTACCAACCAGTATCTCGACAATCTGTTCGGCTTCGAATGGGTCAAGACCAAGAGCCCTGCCGGTGCCACGCAGTGGATCCCGAGCGATCCGAATGCCGCCAACATGGTTCCCGACGCGCATATTCCGGGCAAGACCCATGCGCCGATCATGTTCACCACTGATATTGCGATCAAGGAAGATCCCGGTTTCCGCAAGATCGCCGAACATTGGCATGAGAACCCCGACGAATTCGCGGCGGCCTTCGCCCGCGCCTGGTTCAAGCTGACCCATCGCGATCTCGGTCCCTCGGCCCGCTATCTTGGTGCCGACGTGCCGAGCCAGAGCTTCATCTGGCAGGACCCCTTGCCGGCGGCTGACTATGCGATGATCGGTGACGCGGATGTGGCACAGCTCAAGTCGAAAATTCTGGCCTCTGGTCTGACGACGCCCGAGCTGGTGCGGACGGCATGGGCTTCGGCCTCGACCTTCCGGGGCAGCGATATGCGCGGCGGTGCCAATGGCGCGCGGCTGCGGCTGGACCCGCAACGCGGCTGGGCCGTCAATGACAAGGCGGAACTGACCAAGGTGCTGGGCAAGCTGGAAGCGATCCAGAAGGATTTCAACCGGAGCGCTTCGGGCGGCAAACAGGTCTCGCTCGCTGACCTGATCGTGCTGGGCGGCAATGCTGCGGTCGAACAGGCCGCCAGCAAGGCCGGCCACAAGGTCAGTCTGCCGTTCACGCCCGGACGGGTTGATGCCACGCAGGCGCAGACCGATGCGGCATCCTTCGCCTATCTCGAGCCCAAGGCCGACGGCTTCCGCAACTATTATGCGGCCGGTGCCGATCTGGCACCAGCGGCAGCGCTGGTGGACAAGGCCGACGCGCTCAACCTGACGGTTCCGGAAATGACGGTGCTGGTCGGCGGGCTGCGGACGCTGAACGCCAATGCGGGCAAGTCGTCCCACGGCATCTTCACCGATAGCCCCGGCCAGCTGAGCAACGACTTTTTCGTCAACCTGCTCGACATGAAAACCAAATGGTCGAAATCCGGCAAAAATCCCGGACTGTACGAGGGTCGCGACCGCGAGACGGACAAATTGGTCTGGACCGCGACGCCGGTGGATCTGATTTTCGGATCCAATTCGGAATTGCGCGCGGTTGCCGAGGTCTATGCAGCGGATGATGCGGATCAGCAATTTGTCGAGGATTTTGCGGCGGCCTGGACCAAGGTGATGAACGCCGACCGTTTCTAGGTCACGTTTGATTTAGGGAAAGCCCGGTGGCCGCGTGATCCGTAGCCGCCGGGCTTTTCTTTTGGAGCGCTTCGATCGTTTGGGAGCATCGTCATCCTGAACTCGTTTCAG